>JAYUIZ010000890.1:0-1240 GCA_043765595.1 Lysobacter sp.
CACCCAGCGTTATCTCCGCGAGCAGGCATTCGCTGCCGCCAATCACATCGGCCGCCTGCTCGACGCTGGCCGCAGCGCGATGCTGCAGCCGTATCTGGATGCGATCGACGTGCATGGCGAAACCGCGCTGCTGTATTTCGACGGCCGGTTCAGTCACGCCATCCGCAAGGTCGCGCTGTTGAAGTTGGACGAGGCCGGCGCGGATCACAGCCAGGTACCCGATGCGATCGCAGCGCGCGAAGCCGATGCGGACGAGCTGCGGCTGGGCGATGCCGTGCTGGCGGCGGCGCGCATGCATATCGATCGCGTGCCCACCTATGCGCGGGTGGATCTGATCCGCGACGCCAGAGGCCATCCGTGCCTGTTGGAGCTGGAGCTGGCCGAACCCACGCTGTTCTTCGATCACGCCCCTGGCGCGGCGGATCGATTCGTTGCCGGATTGCACGCCCGATTGAAGCGCCAGTCGCTGGGCTGAGCGGCATGATCGGGTAACATGCCGGCCTTGCATTCCGCTGTCCGCCGGTGCCCGTCTCCGCCATGAACACCGCCCTCGGCCCGCTGCTGTCGCCGGCATCCGGTTGCCGACCATGAACGCCGCCCTGCAGCGCCACGATCACACCGCGCGCGCCGACTTCGTCGTCGAACTGGCCAGTCGTCTCCACGCCTATGGCACCACCGCGCACCGGCTGGAAGGTTCGGTCACCGCGGTGGCGGCGAAGCTCGGCCTGGAATGCGGCGCGTGGTCCAATCCCACCGGGATGATCCTCTCATTTGGCGAGGTCGGCGGCCGTCGCGACACGGTGCGCGTGGTGCGTCTGCTGCCGGGCGAAACCGATCTCTACAAACTCTGCGAAGTGGATCGCGTGGCGGAAGAAGTGATGTCCGGCACGCTGGACCTCGAAGCGGGACACGCCGCGCTGCGCGCGCTGGACCGCACCGGCAGTTGGCGCGGTCAGGCCATCTCGATCTTTGCCTTCGGCCTGTGTGCGGCCGCCGTGGCGGGGCTCTGGCGGCTGCCGTGGCTGGACATCGCCACCGCCGGCTTCACCGGTTTGTTGCTGGGCCTGCTGGACTGGGCCACAAAAAGCCGGCCGCGGCTGAAGGAAGCCAGCGATGCGATCGCCGCGATGTTCGCCGGCGCGGTCGCGGTGCTGGTCGCGAGCCTCTTCGGCCCGCTGAATCTCAATACGGTCATCATCTCGTCGCTGATCGTGCTCATGCCCGGTATGACGTTGACCAA
>JAYUIZ010000891.1:0-11006 GCA_043765595.1 Lysobacter sp.
TGCAAAATATCCACGCCCCGACACACTGCAGCGGCTATCGACTTCAACATCTGATCGCCCGAAAGCAACCCATTCCCGCAGAACGCAGGTAACGAAGGCGACCCGATGGTCCGGAATCGACCTTCAGGCGAGTATACCCCGACCAGTCGAACCGGGTAACTCAGCCAGACGAGGCGTCTGGCGTGGACATTGGAGTTTGGATATGCTTCCCGCAGCGTCGCATGCGAGGCCGCCGACATATGTCGTACCGACGCCGATCACCGGAAACACAGTCAGGCCTGAATGTGTTTTTTTAATCCCTCAGCCGAAGGAACGCACCATGAAATTGAAAACCCGCAGCGTTACGATCCTCACCGATGATGAAGTCGCCCTAGTCAGTGGTGGAGGCGTATCGCACCTTTACACGTTCTATTGCGGACCTACCAACGAAGGTTGCGAAACGTTGGAAACGCTTGAGTGCTACAGCCGCGAATGTGACCCGAATGAAACTGCGGGTTGCAGCATTGATACTTGCCTCGACACCGAAGCCCAGTGCAATACCGAGGCTTGCGGATAATCCTCGATAACCGGATTCGGATCCGATCGGCCCGTATCGCAGAAGTGTGATCCCGGCAAGACGAATATGTAGAACCAACAGATCCACTGGGGTCCGGGCGATGCCCGCAACGCAAGTTGCGGGCATTTTTAATGGGAGTTTCGCGCATGGCCAGCTTGATGGCTCACATTTGCGACACCACGACAGAATTTCTGTCGCCATAACCATGCCCGCCGTGCATCCAGCTCATCCAGGCCCTTGCTAGTGGCTCGGGATGAATATTCGCAGTTGGATACACGCCACATTGGCAATCGGAGTGCGGCGCAGCATCTCCGCTATCAGTCCTTGGTCTCCGGAAAATCGGCATGTGCAGCGACTCTTAAACAACGACGGCCGGGTTTCCCCGGCCGTCGTTGTTTGGCTTGAAAAGCAGAAGCTGCTGGATCAGAAGTTGAGCTTGAACCCGACCTGCACCGACCAGCGCGATTCGGCCACAACGTCACGCAGTTCCAATGCAGGCGGCGTCGCAACGTTGGCAGTATCGTTGTAGAAACTCGAAACGTCGTACACGTACTGACCAGCATTAACGCCGGCGAAACGCGCCAGCTGCAAGCGGGACGGGAAGCCAGCTTCTTCGATCTGGCCCCACTTCTTGTTGATCATGTTGCCGATGTTCTGGATGTCCAGATAGATCTCGCTTTGGCGCTTGCCGAAGAACGGCAGTTTCTGGCTGATCCGCAGATCGAACTGATTGACGAAGGGCGCGCGGTCGGCATTGCGCTTGGCAACTGTACCGCGGTGTCCGTTGAGGTAGGAGTTACCGTTGATGTAGTTCCAGAAAGCACCAATGTCATTAGCCGTCGACCCGCTGGTGTAACGTACATCCGAAGGACCGGTGGGAATGTAGAACAGGTCGTTCGACTGGCCGTCGCCATTGGCGTCGTTGGCGAACGAATAGCTGAACGGGCGACCGGAACGGCCTTCGTAATACACAGAAGCCGTGGTCGGCGCATTGTCGAACCAATGCCAGCGGTAGCTGACGTTAGCCGCGAAACGGTCGCGGATCTCGTAATTGCCGCGACCGGTGACTTCTTCGTTGGGGTTATAGACGAAACGACCACTCCAGTTCGAGAACGCAACGCTGCTGGTGGCGGGGCTGACTTCTTCGGCCGAGCCATGGGTATACGACACACGGGCGGTCCAGTCGTTTTTCCAGGGCTTTTCAAGGAACAGCGTGAGGTTGGTGGCGCTGCCCTTGCTGGTGTTCTTCAGAACGATGGCACTGGTATAGGCGCAAGGATTGGTAGCGCTGTTGAACGCAGCCGTCGGATTCACGCGGATACAGTTGGCGGAACCACGGTTGCCAGTGGCGAATCCCCCGGTCGTGTTGAACCCGGTCTGCGAAGAATTCAGGAAATAGCTTTCGCGGCCGTCGGGCAAGAAGCTGGTGGGGGCACCCAGCGCGACGTTCACGAAATGCACGCCCTCTTCGACTTGGGTCAGCAGCAATTCGGCGCCGCCGACCATGTCCCAGAAGCCCAGCTCGGTCTCGAACGCCAGATTGGCCTTGAGCACGGTCGGCTGCGCGAAATCGTTCGACTGTGCGTTGACCTGGCGCGAAGCGACACCGCCCGCGGTTGGAACCAGCGGATTGCCAGCATCCACGAGCACGCCGGAGCCACCGGTCACGGAGAACGAATCGACGCCCACGCCCGGGTTGGAGAAGCTGTTGGAGACCCACACGCCCGGTGCAGACCCCAGGAAACGGCCGATGCCGCCGCGCAGCTGACTCCGCAGTTCGCTATCGAAGGTGTAATTGAAGCCGAAGCGCGGCTGGAAGGTCGTCTTGCCGTCGGTGGTGTTGCGGTTGTCGATGCCGTAATCCGAACGGAAGCGCGTGTTTTCCTTGATCGTGCCGCCGACGCCGCTCTGATCGAGTCGGAAACCGTAGGTCAAGGTCAAGTTCTCGTTAGGCGACCACGTGTCCTGAGCCAGGAAGCCGATGGTGGAAACGTCGAATTCGGCGGCGACATTGCTCAGCGGCGCGCCGGACTGCGGGCAGGATGCAGTGGGCGTCGCGGAGACGCAGGGACGCTGGAAGTTGTAGAAAGCGCGCGGCAGCGTCGCAGCGGTGAACGCGGGGTTGACGAAGTTCACATAATCGATGGTGTAGTTGCCGTAGATATCCTGCAGGAACAGGTTGTAGACATCGTTCTTTTCGTAATCCAGACCGAACTTAAACTCATGGTCGCCACGGTACCAGTTGAAGTCCAGGGCCGAGGTCAGAGTTTCGACGTTCAGCTGATTGGCTTGGCGTGAGCGTTCCGTGCCGAATAGCACGACGCTATTGCCAGCTGCGGGAATGTTGCGGATCGTGATCTGCGGCAGGAACGAACTGGAGGTCGGAACTGAATCGTAGTTCGCCTTGGAAATGTGGAATTCCGAGGACAGGTTTTCGGTCCAGTTGTCGTAGAAATTCAGCGCGTAGCTCTCGAACGAGATGTTGTCGGAGTAGACGTTGCTGGCCAGCTGCAACTGCGTGGTGCTGCGGCTGTAGCGGGCGACGCTGCCTTCGGTCTTGTTGTAGCGGAAAGCGGCGCGGTGCGAATCGTTGAAATTGGCGTCGAGCTTGAAGAAATACTTCTTGTCGGTATTGTCGAACGGCGTCGGCGCTCCGCCGATCGGCTCACCGGTCGGGAACAGACGGGTATAGGCCGTGCCCAAGGCATCGACTTGGGTCTGGGTGACCGGCAGGATATTGGAGGCACTGGAACCAACGATCCCACGCGGCGGCAGGGTATCGCTGCGCTTGAATTCCTCGTAGCCGGCGAAGAAGAACAGGCGATCCTTGAAGATCGGTCCGCCCACATACACGCCATACGTCTGGTCGTCGCTCAGACCAATGAACTTGTTGCCATTCTTCGACTTGCGGATCATGTCGTTGTTGCGATAGACCCCGTAAACCGTGCCTTGGAATTCGTTGGTGCCGGACTTGGTCACCGCATTGATGTTGGCGCCCACGAAGTCGGACTGCGACACGTCATAGCCAGACACACCGACGTTGTACTGCTGGATCCAGTCCGAAGAGATCGGCTGGTTCAGCGCCGGCAACCCGGAGTCGTTCAGGCCGAAGTTGTCGTTGGTGGGGACGCCGTCGATCTTGATGTTGTTGTAGCGCGGGTTCTGGCCGCTGACGCTGATGCCCTGGGTCTCGCGATCGATCTTCACAATGCGCGGATCGAGCTTGACCGCGTCCGCGATGGAGCGGTCGATGGTCGGCTGCGATTCGAGCATCTCGCGCGAGATATTGGTTCCGGAGCCCATATTGGTGGCACTGAAAACCTGCGAGATGCCGGAATCGGCCTGCGCGACCACTTTGATGGTTTCCAGGGAGTCGGCTTCACCGGCACCGCCATCGAGCCGGGCGTTGACGTCCGCCGTCTCGGAAAGTTCGAGGTAGACGTTTTCCACCGTCTTGCTCACGCCGTCTTTGGTCACCGTAATCGTGTACGGCCCGCCCGGGCGAAGGCCTTTCGCGACATAGCGACCGGCCGCATCCGTCGTCTCAGTGTTGGTCGAGCCGGATTCGGTGTGCAGAATCGTCACTTGAGCACCGCCGACCGGCGCGCCATCGGAGCCGGTGATGCGGCCATTGATTCCAGACGCGGTGCTCTGGGCGAATGCCGGGGCCGCCGCTAGGGCGACGATCAGTCCAATCGACAGTTTCGAAAGTCGGAGACGGTTGTTGTGATTCATTGTGCTCTGGGCCTCGATGGGAAACGATGCGGTGGTTCGTACGTGAAAAATCGCGGACGCATCAGCGCCGCGATCATTGAACCGTGAATATCTCGGTGAACATCTTGGTCCCGTCACCTGCCCCACAGACAAGCTCGGGTTAACCATAGGTTAACACGATAGAGCTTGGAGATGACAGTTGAATGACGGTTTCATGAGACCTAAGTCGTTGAAATCATTGGCTGAACAGTCGTAACAAATCACATGAATGTCATGCTGCAAACAGTTCATCGCACTATGCCAACGCATGGGTGTTTTCGTCACGGAAGTCCGGTCAGGTCGCCTGGATCCTCAGATAGGCGGTAATGCCGTCCATCAGCATCTGCACCGAGATCGCGACCAGCAGCATGCCCATTAGGCGTTCGATCGCGGTCAGCACGCGCTGGCCAAGCCACTTGTAGAGGTGGATCGCGGAAAACAGGATTGCTGCGGTCGCCGCCCAGGCGATCATCAGCGCCAAGCTCCAATCGCCCAAGCGCGTGGGGTCGTTGCTGCCCATCAGGATCACCGCCGCCATGCCCGAGGGGCCGGCGACCAGCGGAATGGCCATCGGCACGATGAAGGGCTCGCCGTCGGGGATTTCGCCCATCAGGCCTTCCGGAGGCGGGAAAATCATCCGGATACCGATCAGGAACAGCACGATGCCTCCGGCGATCGATACCGATTCCTCGCGCAGATGCATGAGTTCCAGCGCGTACTTGCCGGCCCACAGGAACAACATCAAGACGACCAGCGCGATCAGCAGTTCGCGGGCCAGCACGATCCGCTGCCGCCGCGGCGGCAGGCCGCGCAGCAGACTGAGGAACACCGGGACATTGCCCAGTGGATCGAGGATCAGGAACAGCAGCAGCGCGGCCGAAGCGATGGTCATGCGGGCGGCGACCAGAGTAGGCCGCGCTGCCCGATCCCTGCCGGCGAGAGCAGATGCACACATGCCGGCGCAACAGCCGCCGCATCGCGGGCGATGGTCGCATCTTCTTCGACGAAAACCTTCGCACGCAGCGGGCTGCGCATCGGCCCGGGCGCGAGACCGCAGACGCGCACGCTCGAATTTGCGAGTTCCGCGTGCAGTGTCTGCATCAAAGTATTCAAGGCGGACTGGGCGATGCCATAACCTCCCCAGTACGGCAGACCGCGACCCGCGTCCTCGTCAATGGCGAAGACCACCGCGCTGTCTTCAGCACGGCGCAGCAGCGGCAGGCAGGCCTGGGTCAGCCACCAGCGCGCGGTCACGTTGACATGCAGTGCGCGCGCGAATGCGGCCGGGTCGGTGTTGTCCAGCGGCGTCAGCCCGGGCAATTCGGCCGCGCAGTGCAGCAGACCATCGAGACGGCCAAGACCTGAGCCGATCCGTTCGGCCATCTCGGCGTAGTCGTCGGGCGTTGCGCCTTCGAGGTCGAGGGGATACAGCAATGCTTCGCCGCCTGCGCGCACGATGGCGTCGTACACGCGATTGAGCTTGGGGACCTTCCGCCCCAGCAGCACCACGGTCGCGCCAGCGTCTGCGCATGCGAGCGCCGATGCGTGGCCCAGCGCGCCATGCGCGCCGGCCACCAGTACGACGCGGCCTTCCAATGCACGCACGATGGCCGTCGCCGATAGCACGGCTTCCGACGCGGAATCGCCGACCGAAGCAGAGCTTGCCGGCATCAGCCCTTCTGCGCCTCGGCGATCATCCGGGCCAGTTCGCCGGACTCGAACAGTTCGAGAGCGATGTCACATCCGCCGATCAGTTCGCCGTTGATGAACAGCTGCGGGAACGTCGGCCAATTAGAGAAGCGCGGCAGATTGGCGCGGACTTCCGGGTCTTCAAGCACATTGACGGTGTGATAGTTGCCCGCACCTGCGGCTTTCAGCGCTTGGGAGGTGCGGCTGGAAAACCCGCACATCGGGAACTGCGGGGTACCTTTCATAAACAACACGATCGGATGGGTTTCGATCTCGGACTGGATACGTTCCAACACCGGCATGGGACTCTCCTGCGGGATGCCGGCGGCGCGTTGGCCGCAGCGGCTTGGGTGGGGTTAGGCTGGGTGGGGTTAGAATCGCGCATTGTAATCGTTCGCGCGCGGCCGGGCCTGTCCCGCCGCCAGCCTCACCTCTGCCCCACACCACCCCCAGGAGCCCGCCCATGGCCATTGACCTGCCAGCCCTTCCCTACGACCGTACCGCTCTGGAACCGCATATTTCGGCGGAAACCATCGATTTCCATTATTCAAAGCATCATCAGACCTACGTCACTAACCTCAACAACATGATCGCGGGCACTGAATTCGCCGATCTGTCGCTCGAAGAGATCATCCGCAAGTCGCAGGGCGGCATGTTCAACAACGCCGCGCAGGTGTGGAACCACACCTTCTATTGGAACTGCCTGGAACCCAGCGGCGGCGGCGAACCTACCGGCAAGCTGGCCGACGCCATCAACGCCGCGTTCGGCAGTTTCGACAAGTTCAAGGAAGAATTCACCAAAACGTCGGTGACCACCTTCGGCTCAGGCTGGGGCTGGCTGGTGCAGCGTCCGGATGGCTCGCTCGCGCTGGTGAGCACCTCCAATGCCGCCACCCCGCTGACCGGCGACGACACCGCGCTGCTGACCTGCGACGTGTGGGAACACGCTTACTACATCGACTACCGCAACCTGCGGCCGAAGTATCTGGAAGCGTTCTGGAACCTCGTGAACTGGGACTTCGTCGCTTCCAACATGAAGTGATCTCGACGGCATGAATTGATCGTAACGAAGTGAAATAACCTGTCATCCCGAACCGAAGGTGAGGGATCTGCTGCTCGAACAAACAGACAGATCCCTCACTGCATTCGGGATGGCAAAAGAAGAGCCGGGGAAACAAGCCTTTTTCGTGCCCGACTTCACGTCTCACTTCCATGCGGGTGCCATCAACCCGGCCGCGCGATGAACGCTTCCCATCGCCGGGTCAACGACATCGCCTTCCTGCGCATTACCCGGTGGCCTTCCACGCAATGGAGCCACCCGATGACACTCTCAAAATCCGTGTTGCTGTCCACGCTCGCCATGACGCTCGCGCTCGCCTTCGCAGGCAAATCCGCTGCCCGCCCGCATGATCCCGATCACAACCCGCCCGGCCGGGCCGGCGGTCCAGGCACGAACTGGGAAAATCCGCCCGGCTGGCGCGGCGGCCCCGGCGCCTCGCCGGACTATCGCTATTACCGCCACCGCAATGCGCGCCATAAATTCACTGTCGTCGACGGCGGTTACTACTTCAACGCGGACTACGGCTACTGGCATCCGCGCTACGGATTCTGGAATCAGGCGAAGCGCTGCTGGTTCGACAACGACAACAACCCGCCGGGACGTGCGGGCGGACGCGGTACGAATTGGGAGAACCCCCCCGGTCGGAAAGGCGGCCCCGGCGCATCGCCGGATCGTTACGGGCGTTGCCGCTGAGAGGTTATCGATCGCATCAAACAGAACGGCCGGGGAAACCCGGCCGTTTTCGCGTTGTCGCGCATCGCAGTTCGCGCATCAACACATCAGTCGCGACCATCGTCCGGCGCGAACTCGAAACCACTGCTGTCGATGCGAAACACATCGTCGTAAGTAGCAAAAATGTATCTGCGCAAAATGCTTTCAAGCCGGCATGAAGGACTTCGTGAACGAGAAGAAATCCACGTGATTTCCTTTATCCACGTGCAACACTTCATGATCGATCACGCCGAGAAAACGCACTTCATAGCCGTTCTGTTTTTTTGCGGCATTGCCGGCTCGCAAAAAATCGCCACTGATATCTCCGCGCATAACCAGCGTCGCGGCAGCAGCATCGTATTCGTACGCATCAAGATCGATGCAATCGCGCCCCCATAACTTTCCGAGCGGAGTCACGGCCAGCTTCAGCCTGGACGTTGGCCTCGGCGGCCACGTCAGCGCAACGCCACCATCACCGGCTGTACCTGCGCCTCACGTCCCAGCGCGACGCCGACACGGTTCAATGCATCCGCCAGTTCAGCGGTCGAATTCCCGCGCAGGGTGGCATGTCCGACCTTGCGTCCAGCCCGCGGCTCCTTGCCGTAGTCGTGCCAGTGCCCGCCGGGTTCGCGAAGCACGGCGGCCGCATCGGGCATCGTGCCGATCCAGTTGAGCATGCAGGCGTGGCCGAGCATGCGCGTGTCGCCCAACGGCAGCCCGAGGACAGCGCGCAGATGGTTCTGGAACTGCGAGGTTTCGCTGCCTTCGATGGTCCAATGGCCCGAGTTGTGGACGCGCGGCGCGAGTTCGTTGGCGAGCAGAACTCCATCGCGGCAGAACAGTTCCAGCGCGAACACGCCGACATAATCCAGGGATTCGGCCAGCGCCCGCGCGTGTGCGATCGCGGACTGCGCCAGCGCGTCATCCACGCACACGGGCGCGAGGCTGACGGACAGCACACCGTTGACGTGCCAGTTCTCGGTCAACGGCCAGGTGCGGAATTCGCCATCGCGGCCGCGCACCGCGACCACGCTGAACTCGCGTTCAAACGGCACGAAGGCTTCGAGGATCAGACCGACGGTCGCAGCCTGCGCGCCCAGCGCATCCCACGCGGCGTCAATATCAGCCGACGATCTGACCCGGAACTGGCCTTTTCCGTCGTAACCAAGGCGGCGAGTCTTGAGGATGCAGGGCAAGCCGATCGAGGCGATGGCAGCGTCCAGCGCGGCGCGATCTTGCACGTCGGCGAACGCCGGCACCGGGATGCCGAGTTCGCGGAACAAAGTTTTTTCGGCCAGCCTGTCCTGCGCGATCGACAGCGCGCGCGGGTTCGGGAACACCGGCACGCGCTCGCTCAACCACTGCGCGGATTCGGCCGGCACGTTCTCGAAGTCGAAGGTGGCGACATCAACCTGCGATGCGAATTCGGCCAGCGCCGCACCGTCGCGGTAATCGCCCGCGATCAGCGGCGCGAACTGCCCGGCGCAGGCGTCGGCGACGGTGTCGAGCACGCGGAAGCGCAGGCCGAGCGGCGCGCCCGACAACGCGAGCATGCGCGCCAGTTGGCCGCCGCCGAGAATGCCGACGGTGGTCATGTGTGGCCTGTTTCGAGCGGCATGATTTCGAGCGGCATGATTTCGAGCTGCATGATTTCGAGCCGCATGCTCATGTGCGCATGCTCATGTGCGCCCGCTCATGCACGCGGATCGTCGTGATCGACGACGTCCTGCGTCTGCTTCGCACGGAACGCATCGAGCGCGGCGCCGATCTGCGGATGATCGACGGCAAGCATCGCCGCGGCGAACAATCCGGCGTTGGCGGCACCGGCGTTGCCGATCGCGAAAGTGGCCACCGGAATGCCGGCGGGCATCTGCACGATCGACAGCAGAGAATCCATGCCGTTCAGCGCCTTGGTCTGGACCGGTACGCCCAGCACCGGCACCGCGGTCTTCGCGGCGAGCATGCCCGGCAGATGCGCCGCGCCGCCGGCGCCGGCGATGATCGCGCGCAGGCCGCGCGATCGCGCGTTAGCGGCATAGTCGAACAGCACGTCCGGCGTACGGTGCGCGGACACCACGCGGACCTCATGCGGTACGCCCAGCGCTTCTAGCCTGGCGACGGCGTGCTGCATCGTCTCCCAGTCGGAGCGCGAACCCATCACCACGCCGACCAAGGGCCGGTTGTCGTTGTTTTCGTTCGCGTCTGCCATGGCCCGTCCAGCGGCGTCACGCCTGCTGCAAAACGGTATTCTAGCGGCTCTTCAGCACCGGCTTCATCGAATGGACCGCAAGTTGCTCGATCTTCTCGTCTGCCCCGCTACGCGCCAACCGCTGGCGCTGCTCGACAAGCCCGGCCTGGAGGCACTGAACCGCGCCATCGCCGCGGGCAGCGTGCAGCGCGCCGACGATACGCCGCAGACCGAACCGGTACGCGAGGCGCTGATCACCCGCGACCGCAAGACCCTCTACCGCGTGGACGACGGCATCCCCGTGCTGCTGATCGAGGAAGGGATCGCGGCGACGGCGGTGGAAGGCCTGTGACCGCGGGGGTGATGGCGCCGCTGACCGAGAGCATCGCCGCGGACGTGGCCGCGGCGCTGGCCGAAGATATCGGCAGCGGCGACGTGACCGCCGCGCTGTTGCCCGACGTCCCCGACATCGCTTATCTACTCTGCAAGGAAGACGCGGTGATCTGCGGGCGACCGTGGTTCGACGCCTGCCATCGCGCGCTCGACCCCGAGGTGCGCATCGACTGGCGCATCGCCGAAGGGGACCGTGTCGCGAAGGGCACGGTCATCGCCACGCTCACCGGGCGCAGCCGCGCGCTGGTCAGCGCCGAGCGCGCGTCGCTGAATTTCCTGCAGACGCTCAGCGGCACCGCCACGGTAACCGCAAGCTACGTCAACGCCGTGCGCGGCACCGGCGCGAAGATCCTCGACACCCGCAAGACCATTCCCGGGCTGCGTCTGGCGCAGAAATATGCGGTGTCGATGGGCGGCGGCAGCAACCATCGCATCGGCCTGTACGACACGGTGATGCTGAAAGAAAACCACATCCGCGCCGCGGGATCGCTGGCAGGCGCGATCCACGCCGCGCGTGCGATGCATCCGGCGCTGCCGCTGATCGTCGAAGTGGAAACGCTGGCGCAGCTGGAAGAAGCGCTGCGCGAGGGCTGCACGCGGATCCTGATCGACGACTTCGATGCGGCGACGCGTCGTGAGGCCGTAAGGATCGCGAA
>JAYUIZ010000892.1:0-1235 GCA_043765595.1 Lysobacter sp.
GAGTACGCATTCGACCGCAGCGAATTCACCGGCCCCGAGCTGCAGTCCATGCGCCGGTTGTCGACGCCGCGCGAATTGCCGCCCTTCACACTGCAGCAATCGGACCGCACCCAGTTGGTGCCAGGCGAGCTGCGCGGGCACTGGACGGTTGTCTTTGTCGGCTTCACCTACTGCCCGGACGTGTGTCCGACCACCCTGGCCGAGCTGGCGCAGGCGCAGAAGCAATGGGCCGCGCTGCCCGAAAGCACCCGCCCGCGGGTGCTGTTTGTATCGGTCGACCCGGAGCGCGACACCATCGAAAAACTCGGCGAGTACGCGCACGCATTCCACAAGGACACGCTCGCCGCCACCGCCGATATTCCGTCGCTGGAAACATTCGCGAAATCGCTGTCGCTGGTCTTCGCCAAGGTGCCGCCTGCCAAGGGCGCGCCTGCCGATCAGTACGCTGTCGATCATTCCGCCGCGCTGGTGGTGCTGGATCCGCAGGGGCGGATGGCGGGCGTGATCCAGCCGCCGTTCGTACCGAAGGCCATCGCCGAGGACCTGATCGCGCTGACGAAGGCCGCAAAATAATGGGTCTGATCACCACCCTCACCTATGCCGTGCCGCATCGGCTGATGTCGTCGGCGGCGCGGAAGCTGGCCTACTCGCGCAGCCCGGCGCTCAAGCAGTGGCTGATCGACACCGTGACCCGAAAATTCAAGGTCGATCTGGATGAAGCCGCCGAGCCCGACCCCAACGCCTACCCGACCTTCAACGCCTTCTTCACCCGTGCGCTGAAACCCGGCGCACGCATTGCCGATGCCGACCCGCGCGCGATGCTGATGCCGGCGGACGGCCATATCAGCCAGTGCGGTGACATCGAACCCCTGAACAGCCGCGACGGCCGTATCTTCCAGGCGAAAGGACAGTCGTTCACGGTGTCCGAACTGCTGGGCGACGAAGCCGCCGCCGTACCGTTCGCCGATGGCCTGTTCGCGACCGTCTATCTGTCGCCGCGCGACTACCATCGCGTGCACATGCCGTGGGCAGGCACGCTGCGCGAAACCGTGCATGTGCCGGGCCGACTATTCAGCGTCGGCACCGATGCGGTGAAGTCGGTCGCACGCCTGTTCGCGCGCAACGAACGTCTGGTCTGCCATTTTGATACCGACTTCGGACCGATGTGTCAGGTGATGGTCGGCGCACTGCTGGTGTCCGGCGTGGAAACGGTATGGAGCGGCATTGAGATCCCC
>JAYUIZ010000893.1:0-3540 GCA_043765595.1 Lysobacter sp.
CGAGATCCGCAGCGTATTGGTGGACGGCCTGCATTCGCCGTTCGGGATGGCGCTCGTCGATGGCATGCTCTACGTCGCCAACGCCGATGCACTGGTGCGCGTGCCCTACGCCACCGGCGACATCCGGATCGATACCGCGCCGGTGAAGGTCGCCGACCTGCCGGGCAAGGGAGACGAACTCAATCATCACTGGACGAAAAGTCTCGTCGCCAGCACCGATGGCACACGGCTGTATGTCGGCGTGGGTTCAAACAGCAACGTCGGCGAAAATGGGATGGCCGTGGAGACCGGTCGCGCGGCGGTATGGGAGTTCGATGTCCGCAACTGCACCGGACGCGTGTTCGCCTCGGGCCTGCGCAATCCGGTCGGCTTGGCGTGGCAGCCGGCCAGCGGCGCGCTGTGGGCCGTGGTGAACGAGCGTGACGAACTGGGCAGCGATCTGGTGCCCGATTACCTCACGGAGGTGCGCGAAGGCGCCTTCTACGGCTGGCCCTACAGCTATTACGGCCGGACAGATTCGCGCGCGCCCGCGCCACCCGGCGGAGCAGTGCCGCCAACCGCAGTGCGCCCGGACTACGCGCTGGGATCGCACGTCGCGCCTCTGGGCCTGGCCTTGGATACACACGGCGCTTACGTCGGCTTGCACGGCTCATGGAACCGCAAGCCGCTCAACGGCTACAAAGTGATCTTCGTGCCGTTCTCCGGCGGCAGACCTGACGGCGCGATGCGCGACGTGCTCAGCGGATTTCTGGACGACGAGGGCAATGCGCGCGGCAGGCCCGTAGGCGTGGCAATCGATGCACGCGGCAGCTTGCTGGTGGCCGATGATGCCGGCAATGCTGTTTGGCGGGTCGCGCCGGCACGGTGACTTGTGCGCATGAATTGCACCCACCAAGCCGCCGCGGAAAGATCCGGTCAATCCCGGCGAAACCTCAGACAGACATCGATCAGATGTAAGCGCAAGCTCGTCGCGTTACGAACGCCAGCGCACCGGTTTGCCGGGGCGGATTGCTGAAAGCTGATCGATTGCCAGGCGGGATCGCGACCGCTCATCCGCGCGATTGCGCGGTATCCGACCCCTCTTGATTCTCTCGAAAGCCGAGGACCCGAAATGCCACCCTGCACCTCAGTAATCCAGTCGGCAGTCCAAGTCGATCTGCTCTGCAACATTCCAGAAAAAAAGCCGCCCCGTTTGACGAGGGACGGCTTCTGAACTGGTGCCCGAGGCCGGAATCGAACCGGCACGCCTTTCAGCGAGGGATTTTCTTCCCACTTCGACTTTCGCCGCCAGCGCGGATGCGCTGTTCGTGGGCTGGAGCACGCCTTCACCATCGCCTTGCGGCTTTAGGTGCCCGCCGTCTGCTCTCTACACCTTCCCATGGACCTTGCGGTCGGGGCTTGGCTCGGCGTTGGCTCGGGCGCTTGCGCGCCCAGGGCGTTCACCGAATTTGACGGGTTCCACCTCCAAAGTTTCCTTTGAAGGGCTCAAATTGTTTCAAGTCCCTTGTGTCTACCAGTTTCACCACTCGGGCTGGTCCTACCCGCGACCGGATCCACGCTTGCCCGGCTGTTGCCGAAACCGAAGGTACTGTACAGCGCCTTCGGCTCCATGCGTGCCAAGTCGCGATATCCTAACCCAACGAACGAACCGACGCCGTCGGCATCGTTGCGAAACGCATTGATAGGCTTCAACCAGTGGCAGAAAGCCTTGCGCTACATCAATCGCCGGTCACAGAGCGACCCGGCACGACACCGACAGATTCGCCTGACGAAGCCAGGCCGCGAACGGCATGGGAGGAACGCGCTTACCGGTCTCCTCGAGATTGCGCAGATAGATCTCTTCGCGATGCACGGCTAACGACTGCGGCGCAACGACACCGATACGTACCTGACGCTTGCGAAGCGAGCCCGAACCCAAGTAGGACGGCGTGAAGCTGACCATGAGTTGCGCATCGTCGATGCGGAATGTTTCCTTGCTGAGCAGCGAGATCAGATAAAACCGCTCGCCATCGGGAAGGGTTGCCGGGCGCATGCGGGTTTCGCCATAGAACACTTGGGCTTCCGGCGGTGCGACCACACCGATGGTGACGTGGTAGCGCAGCTTGTCGTAGACAGTGACGGACACCTCGTCGCCGATGCGGATCGTCTCACCAACGCGTCGATTCAGTATCAACATGGCGTTATGGCCTCATCCCGGCAAAGAGGGAAAAAAGAGAGCGGAAGGCGCTCGCGATCCGGTATCCACAGACCGGACGTCCGCTGCCTGCGGTTCGCAGGACACCTGCAGAGCGCTTGGAGCGATGACGCCGACATGCAGAAACTCATTGCACTCGGCCGCCAGCGAAACGGTATCGCCGGGCAACCAGACGCAGACCTCGACATCGCCGACGCGGTAGCGCCGGACTGCCAACATCGAAAAAAAGTACGACCACGCGCCGCCCGGCAGCACAGAAGGGCGCAGGCAGGCGTTATCGAAATAAAGATCCAGACCTGCCGGGGCAACCACACCCACCGTCACCCGGTTGCGGAACCTGTTCTGGACGGTCATGCACACGTCGTCACCGATGCGTACGGTGTCGCCGATACGACAAGTCAGAACCAGCACGCTGCACCTCCCCTGTGATGACGCCCCACATCACTGCGGATACATCGAACTCCGGGCATCAGCCAAGCGCGACAACCTGTCCTGCCACCGTTGTCATCGTCTGCAACTGCGCAATCCCGGCGGCGATATTCCGCGCCTGAACATCCAAATGACTGCATTGTGTCTGGCTGCAGTCATGCATTCATGTTAGCTAATCTGATTTGAAGTTAGCATAATTGACATGCATGTCAAGCCTTGCGCTATGATCTTGTCACCACACTTCGGTCGGCCGAGTCAACGGTATGGACAAATACGCTGAAGCACTGATGCAGGCGATGGACGATACCGACACCAGCAGCACCCGGGTGGCGGAAGTGGCCAGAGTTGGACGCAATAATGTTGCGCATTGGCGTGCTGGCCGTCGCCCCATTCCGGCTGAACACGCGCTCTCGATCGCGGCCCTGCTGGGCGTGGCGCCTGAGCGGATCAGCAAGGCCTACGACCAGCGGCAACGCACGGATTCGGCACGGCAGATCATGGGCGTGCAAAGCCTGCGCTCGGGGACCAGCCCTGAAGGTCACGTAACCATCGATCGACTCGCGGGCTTCGGTCGCGGGGATGGTCCGAACCGCATCTGGCTACCCGAGTTCATGGTGCGCCGCGAGCTCGGCCTGACCGCCATCGACAATGTTCGCTGGGCCGTCCAGCCTTCCCGCGCCATGGAACCCGAAATCCGGCGTCACGCCGTGGTCCTTCTGGATGTCGCAGTCTGTCGGCAGGAGCACGTCCTTGATGGCGGAATCTATGCCTATACCCTCTGGGGGCGGCCCGATATCCGTCGCATAGCGATCCGTCGGAACGCTTGGATACTGACCGGCAGCGACCGGGATGCGGAACGCATGGAAGTACAGGAAGCCGATCTACCCAACCTGACGATCCTGGGCGCGATGTCAGGC
>JAYUIZ010000894.1:0-3540 GCA_043765595.1 Lysobacter sp.
GCACGCGCTGTGCTGCCCTCTCGCGTCATCCCGCGCGCCGATGCGCCCACGGCCGCCGCGTGGACAACTTGCTGCACTTCCTCCTGCGACAAGCCCTGTCGGTTCACTTCACGCTGCGCCTGTTCGCGTGCGTCGCGTTCCTCTGGCGTCGCCTGCGTGATCGTCCGTTCCGGCGATACCTGCCGGGGTGCGTCGTCGCCAAGCGCGCGCGCCCGAACTTCGTCCAACGCCACCTCCGTGTTGTCCGGTGTGCCTTGAATGCCACTGCCGGAACTGCTCAACACGACGGACTGGCGTCCGCCGTCGCTGATGTCGCTGAAGAAGAAACCGCCTGCGCCCAGCCGAAGCCCGGTGCTTTCGAGTTGGGCTTTGTCCAGCCCCAGCTTCTGCATGTCGATTTCGATCCGCGCCGGGTAGGTCTGATCGCGGGTGTCGTCGGCGATCTGCTGGATCATGTAGGCCGCGTAGTAGTTCGGATAGTCGGCTGCACCGCCTGCACCGAGCGTGGCGCGCGGGTTGTCGAAATGGCACTGCGCCACGGGCTCAAGATTGATCGGACCGGCTTTCGGCAGGCGGGTGTCCGACATTTGCATGTCAGCGTCGAGGATGATGCCGCGAGCAAGGTGCCGATTCTGATTCTTGTCGCTGAAGACGCAATCTGTCGAAGCGTCTGCGCGCCGAAGCATTTCACTCCGGCCCGACGGCGCTCCCTTGGTGTATTCGATCCGGCTCGCCAACGCATTCCAACCATGGATTTCGGCCGATGCCTCATCGCCACGCATATTACGCAGGTACGTCCCCATCAACGGTGTCATATCCACCTTGCCGCCTTCGCCGGCACGAATCTGCTCAGTGATAGAACCTGTGACGAAATACAGCGTCTTGCGGGTCTGCTCCGCGTTGAGCGCGTGGCCGGTCTCGTGGCCGAGCGTGCTGGTGATAGCGTCAAGGCGGTCAGAAGGACGTTTGGAAAACGTGAATGTTTCTGGACTCAGGTAGATCGCACGCTTTTGATCGTCGAAATGCCCGCCCTCATTGGCCCCAGGCACTCCCATGCGAATGTGCTCCAATGTCCCCGCATTGACCGCCTCAGTCATGATCTGCCGCAAATATGGCGAAGAGACAATGGCCTCCTCCACTTCCGCTCTACGGTTTGCAGGTAGTTCATCCGTCAGGTGTTGAAGGTTGGGGGAAAGTTTAGCCACGGCCAGCATCCCCTTGAATTCGGAACGACTTGATGCACGTCCGCTCCCTACTATTGCCATCTCGCAGCGAGTACAGGTAGATGCCAAATGCTACCTTGGCCCCTTCGGGTTGTACGTCCCTGTCAAAATCCCATGAGACTTCACCCTTGAAGCGTAAAGGACCGTCGGCACGTTCATACCCCATCGCCACGAGTTCTTTCGCTAACAGCTCGAACTCCAGCGTGCAGTAGGTCGGCTGCTGGTTTGTCGAATCGTCCGAATAATCGACGCCGTTACTCAGAAAAATCTCAACCGTCGCTGGGGAGCCTTTCGGTGAAAAGTGGCTGATGTCGATCCGATACAACCATCCTTCGGTCGTATTGGCGAGATAGGTGTAGCCATCCTCGGCCTCGGGATCGATCTTCATGCGAACGCCGAACGCGCGCTCCACGTTCTCGCGCTCCAAATCCTTCAACGTCTGGAAGCTCCCCAGCAACGCCAGAATCTGCCGCCGAAGCTGCGCCGCCGGGATCGCGGGACCGCGCGCGGGTTCGGGGGCGTTCGGGTCGTCCGGTGCAGCCGATTCGGCGACAGTCGCTTCCGCAGCAGGCGGTACGGCCTCCACTGTCAGCAATGGCGCGGGCGTGGGTGCATGCGGCACCGCAACCGCCGGAGGATCGACATGCGCCGTCGTGCCTTCTGCGCCACACGCGGCCAGCGTGCTACCTGTCGCAAGCGCGGCCACCGCCGCCACTGATTTCCATTGCATCGTCATGTCCTCGTCCGAAGGTGGGGGGCGTCTGCGCCATCGCAGGAACGGCTGGGCGCGGTGTGTGGGGCTTGCGTTTCGGTTGCACGGGCAAGCCACCGGGCGGCAACGGCCCAAGCGCGCGCATGGTCTGTTCGTTGACCGCCTGCACGTCGCGGTGCAACTGCTGGTCGTACTACAGCCGGTCGTTCCGGTTTCGCCGTAGCCGCAGGCGCGGATCGGTGCCGCCGTTCTCCGTCATGGAGTGTCCCTGTCCTGAGTCATCCCGGCATGGTAGGCGGTCGGGTTCGGGCCGCGCCAGCCCTGGCGGGGGCTGGCCACGAACGCGACGCCTGCGGCCGGCCGCCGCTGCTCAGGTTCTGGCCTGTTCTGTCCATCCGGTTCAGGTTTCCGGGCGGCCATGATGACGCGGGCGTCTCAGCGACACGCGGAGCGCCATCGGCGATTCTGCTGCCGAAGTCACACCGATATCACCCGGACGGGATTATTGTTGGGAATCCTGCCGTCGCCATCGGCGTATCCGGAGTTCCCCCAGCATGGCCATTTTCAATCAATCCAATCCCGGCAAGAAAGACGCCGCCCCCGCTGCATCCGACACCCCCAGCTTCGCAGCCCGCGAAGCCGTGGCGCCGCCGCCGGCCAATACCGATTTCGCGCCGGCCACCTTCCCGCGCACTAGCGCCGCACCCGAACCGGCCCCCGCACCAGCGGCGAAGGAATCGCTGATCGCTGCCGACCTCACCATCGAAGGCAAGATCGAAGGTTCCGGCCATGTCCGTATCGCCGGCAAGTTCAAGGGCGACGTCAACGTACAGGGCGACCTGTCGCTGGAACGCGGCGCCAAGCTCACCGGCAGCGTGCGCGCCAAGAAGGTCACATTGGCGGGCGAACTGGAAGGCAACATCGAATCCGCAGCGCGGATCGAACTGCTGGAAACGGCGGTGGTGATTGGCGACCTCAAGGCCACCACGGTCACGGTCGCCGCGGGTTCTAAGATCCGCGGCCACGTCGACTGCGGCTGGGAAAACAGCGGCAGCCAGAAATCGAACGCCAAGCCGTCGACGGAACCGAAACCCGAAGCATGAGTATGCGTCCGGGCACCGCGGGCGCCACCCGCGAGTGCCCGCACTGCAAGGCGAAGATCCTGGAAAGCGCGGTGATCTGCCCCGCGTGCAAACATTACCTGCGCTACGACTCCACGGCGCATCCGGCCAAACCGGCCCAAGTGCCGCTGCATGTCGAGGGCACCATCCGTCATCCCGCAAACGGCGATCCGTGGGAATACTCGATCGTGGTGGTGATCCGCGACGAACGCGGCAACGAGATCGCGCGCCAGGTTGTGGGCGTGGGCGCGATGCACGCCGGCGACGTACGCAGCTTCAGCCTCGCGGTGGAAGTGTTCGAGGCCAAGGGCGCGAAGCCACGGAAGTATTGAAGGTCCTGTTGATCGGCATGCCTAAAGGCTAGCGGGCTGACGCCCGCTCTACAAAAGCCTGAAGGCCAGCGGGCTGACGTCCGCTCTACAAATGCCTGAAGGCCAGCGGGCTGACGCCCGCTTTACAAAAGCCTGAAGGCCAGCGGACTGAC
>JAYUIZ010000895.1:0-1235 GCA_043765595.1 Lysobacter sp.
ATCGATTCAGTCACCCGTTCCATCGCTCGGTCTACCGCCGCGGATGTCCGCTATTGGATGCCGACCTTTTTGGTATTCGCCTGCTGCTCGATGATGTCCACGCTTTGCCTGGCTGCTGGCCCGGCATCCAGCGCGGCTAGCAGCCCTAGTGCGAGCGCGTCCGTCGTCGATCACCTCAACGTGCCGGGTCCGATCGCATTCCAAGGCAAGAGCTACCGGCTGGCATGGAGCGAACGAAAAGGCGTCTTGACGGTTCAGGAATATCTGCCGGCTGGCGAAACGCTGGAGCGTTTCGCCAGCATGTTTACCGTCAACGAACGGAGCGATGTGTCCGTCGAATTCGCCGCCGCAGCCAAAGTGCGTGAACTCGATGCGCGGAAGGGCACGGATCCGGTCGTGAATCACGCAATGCTGCGCAGCGAAGACGGTCGACGCATTCTATTGGACCTTCTGTTGTCGTCGCCGGACGGCAATGGCGGTCTGATCGTGGAATGGAGTGCCTATCGCTACGAGCCGCGCCGGGAGGGCGATGGCGTGCGGATGGTGGGGATCAGCCGGCGTGCCTACGGCGACGCAGTCGTGCCGTTCTTGCGCGACGCACTCAAGCGCATCCGGGCGGCAGATGTGGATGCGCTGGCTGCGTTGGCGGTGGGCGACGCACCCCCAGTGCTCAAATCATCCAACAGTCCCTCGCCGATTAAGCGCGTTACCGCGCCGGCGGCGGGTCAATGACGCAAGTGTCGCCTCGGCAACAATCGCAGAATCCATCGACGTTCATGCGTCAATGCCCGGCGGCGGCCCCATCTTGGCTGTGAACGTATGTAGGAGGGTCTTCAGGCCCAATAACGTGGGCGTACACCTCAAATTCGTTGCCATCAGCGGCAGGCGCGGTGCGGATGCCGTCGCAGGCCGAGGGCTGGATGGGCCTGCCTGAAGGCCCTCCTACGGGAAATGCGAACGGTTTCTGGCCAAATCGATAAAATCGCTGAATGCACGAGATCCCACCGCTCGACGACGAGATGCTGCCGCCCGACGACGACATGCCCGTCACGCCCGCCGCACCCGGCAAACGCCGTCGCCCGGAACTCACGCCTGCCCAGCGCGCGCTGGGGTTACTGGTGCGCCGCGAACATTCGCGCAAGGAACTCACCCGCAAGCTGACCGCACGCGGCGTGGAGGCCGAAGACGCGCAGGCCGCGGTCGAGCGGATGACCGCCGAAGGCTGGCAGGACGAC
>JAYUIZ010000896.1:0-3540 GCA_043765595.1 Lysobacter sp.
CTCGCTGCGCAGGCGCAGGGTGGTGGTGCGGGTGTCGACGCGGAAGAACGGCCCGGTCGCGGTGATCGGGCTCGGCTGCGGCAGCGTCGTCTCGCCGGGCGTGGGCATGGGCGAGACGGGGGTCTGGTTGCCGATCGCCACGGTTTTCGACAGGCGCATGAATTCGAAGACCTGCTCGCCGTAGAACGTGTGTCCATTGAAATGCCCTTGTTTCAAGCCTTTTGAAGGCCGGAAACCGCCGGTGTTGTAGGCGATGGCGACATGCGCCAGTTCTTCGTCGCTCAGCCGCGTGCGCTGTTGGAAGCCGAGCGTGCGCAGCCCGCGCTTCAGCTCGCCGATGCACATCGCCAGGGTGTCGTCGAAGCGCACGTAACGCCGCTGCAGGAAATACTGCGGGTCGTCACTGAAGAACTGCAGATCGCGCTGGAACAGGCCATAACCGCGGCAGAATTTGTCCGGGTTCGCGAGCGCGTTGCTGTAGCCGGGAACATGCGCGGCCATGTCCACCAGCGCCTGACGCGCGATCGCGAACATTGCCTCGCCCTCTGCGTGCGCGAGCAGTGCCGTGCGATGCTTAGGAAACGCGCGGCGTCCGCTGCCGTCGGCCTTCGCATCGATCACATCGCCGACGCACAGTTCGAGGATGCGCGCGACCGGCAGACCCTCGCGTCGGAGTTTCGACCAGATGAAACCGGTTTCCTGGCAAGCGACGGCGACGATCAGGTCGACGGTCAGCGGCGTTCCCACCAATGCAGGCAGGATACCTGCCTGGAAATTCTGCTTGAACCAGCGGATATCGTCGTGGGTGGGCATGTGAACCTCCTTGTGCAGCGCAGCTTCCGACGACGGATGCCGTCGGCGATCAAGGCGACTGCTTGCGGAAACGATCACGGAGGCAATCGCGCCAGCATCGAACGATAACCACGTGCGTGGGGCACACGGTTTCGAATCCGGTGACAAATGGAATCAACGCGGGATCGCGGCGGTATCGGACAGCGGGGAGGCCCGGATGCGCGAACGCGTCCGGGGCCGCGGCGGTCACGTAGCCACGAAGTCGAGCAGGTCGATCTCCTCAGCCACTAGCAGGCGGATGTCGTCGTTCGACAGCAGCGCGCGCAGCTGTGCGGTCATCGGTTTGAGCTGCTCATGGGCGATGCACAGTGCCCATACCTGGTCGATCATCGTTTCGATGCCGATAGCCGGGTCGTAGCGCACCGCGCCGCTCTGCGCGACGATCTGCAGCAGCTGACGCATCATCTCGCGCGCCTGCTCCACTTTGAGCGCGCGCGGCTGCAGTGCGTGCTGCAGGCTCTGTTGCAGCTCGTGCAACAAACCGATCGCGACGGTCTGCTGACGCCTGCGCAGAGTTCCGCGTTTTTCATCGTCAAAGGCCGGCGCCAGAATGCGCGCCTTCAGGCCGGCGACTTCCGCTGCTTCAACCAGGCGATGGGTCGATAGCAGGTCTTCGCTGCGGCCGATCCAGTCCATCAGCAGGACCATCATTTGCGGCGACTTTTGTTCAAAGTGGCGCACGATGCCCGGCACTTCGAGCAGCGCGTCGGAGAGTTGCCGCGTGAGTTGGAGTGTCGATCTGAGCATGGTCGTTTACTCCGGCAGCAGTTTGCGTTCGATGGTGCCATCGTCGCGCTGGAGGGTCTGCCATTCCATGCCGTCTTCGCTGACCTTCATGCGGATGCGGATCATGTCTTCGGGGCGCTGTTCGCGCAGGCGATGGGATTCGGCGATGACCGTGAGTTGGTCCAGCACTGGTTTGTCGACGATGCCGGTGACCAGGCCCAGGCCGAGCTCGTAGGTGATCTTCGTGATCTCTTCCTGATGATAGCCGTCGGGGAATTTTCCTTGGTGCAGGCGCGCTTCGACACCGATCTCGAACAGGTCGGTGACGATGTCCTTGGCGAAGATCCAGAGAGGGCTCTTGACGTCGCCTTCGGCCTTGATGTTCTTGATGAGCATGCCGATGCGCGAATCCAGCGCCGTCAGCATTTTCTGTTGGGGGATCGGCGGCAGTTCGGTGTAGCCGACAAGGCGCGACAGTTCGCGGCTGTTGATGCGCTTGAAATCGGCGTTGCCGATCGGATCGAGCTGATAGCCGGTGCGTTCGCTCAGACCTTCGATCGCGACCGGGATGGTCAGCTCGATATCGCTGATACGCATGCGCGGTACCGAAAAATGTTTCAGCAGATCGTGCTTGGCGTATTGTTCGGCGACCTGCACGGTTTGTACATCCGCCATGACGCGCGCATCGGTGATGCTGCTGAAAAGGCCGCCGAGATATTCGTTGAGAGTTGCCATTGTGCTTTCCTAGAAAGATGTTGAAGTGGGGCCGGCATGATGCCGGCCCCTGAAGCTGAATTACGCGCCGACGATGCTGCTTTCGAGCAAAGTCAGGATCCGATCCAAACCTGCTGGCAGCTCATCGTTAACTGCCCGAACCTTAACGCCGAGGTTATAGGTCTTTTCGACGTTGGAAGTGCTGCTGGTCGAGCGCTTGTACGAAGCTGATGCCTTGAAGTTGACCTTCCAGACTTTGAGGCTCAGTTCTGCAGAACCAGCAAATTCGCTGTTGACGCTGGAAGTTTCGGTCGAAGTCAGCTTGGCGTTGAAGTCGATGCTGATCTCTTCGATGCGCAGGGCCGGAATGGTCAGCATTGTCAGCAGAGGCACTTTGATGGTGACTTCACGGACGATGAATTCGGCGATGGTATCGGCACCTGCGGGGACTGCATCCGCAGGTGCTTTGCCGAAGTTCGGATTCGGCACACTCTTTTTGTGTTTGAAGTCGACGTAACGAAGTTCGCCGAGAGTCCCTGCGGGGGTATTTTCAAAGCCAACTTCCTTGATGAAACTGACCTGCGACATCGATGCGGCATGCTGTGCTTGGATAGCCGCTTGCATCGGGCCACCGATGTAAACGCTGAAATCGAGACTGTTGAGTTCTTGCACGAGATTTGTCATGGGTATTGCTCCTTGGATTGATGGCCTACTCTGTTACGGCTTTTCGGCTTCCGCCGCCTGCGTGCTGCACCGTCCGCCGCGACGACGGACGCCATCCGTGGCGGTCGTCGTCGAAGGCTGAGCGTCCTTGCGGAAGGCGACGTCCTGTCGCTTTCCCGGTGATCTACGAGAGGACCGCCCGGCACGCAATCGGGCGGTCGTGGATGAGGTGTTGTCTTTGCGTGCTGTCCATTATCCGCAGCGTGGTCGCACAGGCTGCGACGCCAAGAAATGCTTTGAAATAAGCTGAAAAGTGACTTTCTTGCCGCTTGTAAAGCGGCGATTGTCAAGCTTTTTTGAGTTCGCGTAGGGCGGGCACAAGCCCGCCTTGGGCGAGCATCGGCGATGCTTCAGCACCATTGAAACCAATCATCCCCATAAGATCTGCGTATTGATGTAATGGTTCGTGCGCTGCTGCGAATCGACTACAGGTATCGGGCCAGATTGGGCCAAAGACTGGGCCGAAGATTGGGCCGAAGATTGGGCCGAGGCTGTACCCGTGTGAATCGCAAGTAGAACGGTGAG
>JAYUIZ010000897.1:0-11003 GCA_043765595.1 Lysobacter sp.
GGCCGGCCCATGCCGAGTCCACCGTGCGACGCAGATGATGCCGTGCCCACGGCTGATGGAAATGAAGCGGATCGTTTCTCGTAGGAGGGCCTTCAGGCCCGAGCTTTTGCCTGCGGAAAATGCCCCCACCGATCAAGAGCTCGGGCCTGAAGGCCCTCCTACAGAAGTGATCGGGCCTGAGCCCGCCTGCAAACGGCGTCCTTCGATCAATCGGGTTGCGTCGCCGTTTCCAGCGCCGCCAACAGTGCCATCGCCTCGCCGCGCGACTCGCCGCACATGTCCGGCTCCGGTCGCAGCGATGCGCAGAACGCCGGGCGCTGGGGTTGGCCGAACAGCCGGCAGCGCAGATCGTCGTCCAACTGCACGCAGGGCATGCCCGCGGGCTTGCCGTGGGGCATGCCGGGGATAGGCGAGGCGATCGAAGGCGCGATACAGCAGGCGCCGCAGCGCGGACGGCATTGCATCGGCGTTCTCGCGGGCGTGGCGACCATGACGGATGAAGTCTCGAAATGCTGGGAAATATGCGGGTCGTCAAGGTAGAGTAACCGCCGGATGCGACGACAGACGACGGGCCACGGGGCGGAGAGGATGGCGGAAACAAGTAGAGCGACCATCGCGCGTCCGGCCGGATGCCGCCCATGCCAACGCCAGGTCGCCCGGGCCGTTGCCCGATGACGTCACGTCCGTCTGCACCGGATCAGTTCGCACAGCGCCATTCCGTACAGAAACCGTTCGCGTTGGACACCGTCCGCGACGTCTACACGCCCGAAGGCGTGGCCCTGCGCCTGCCCGCCGCCGGCCCGGTGCCGCGCGCCATCGCGTGGTTGATCGATACCGCGGTGCGCTGGGGCGTGCTGCTGGTGGCGGGCACCGTGCTGGGGCTGTTGGGCAAGGCCGGGACCGGCCTGTACATGGTCATTTTTTTCGTGGTGTTCTGGGGCTACCCGATCCTCTGCGAAACCCTGTTCGACGGCCAGACCCCCGGCAAGCGCGCGCTGGAGCTGCGGGTGATCGCCGACGACGGTGCGCCGGTGGGCTGGATGGCCTCGATCGTGCGCAACCTGCTGCGCACCGTGGATTTCCTGCCGTTCGGCTACGGCGTGGGCCTGGTCGCGAGTTTTTCCGATCCCTGGGGCCGGCGGCTGGGCGACATGGTCGCCAGGACCATGGTCATCCATGCCCCGCGCGCGCGCCAGATCGCCCGGCCAACGACCGAGGGCGCGCATGCGCCGCTGCAGCCCTTGCTGCCGCCGGAACAGATGGCAGTGATCGCCTTTTCCGAACGCACCGCGCAGCTCACCCAGGAGCGTCGCGAAGAGCTGGCCGGCATCGCCGCGCCGGTGGTGGGCGCTGACGGCGCGCTGGGGGTGATGCGCCTGCAGGCCGTCGCCAATTGGCTGCTGGGACGGCAATGAGCATGCTGTTATCGGACGAGCTGTTATTGGACAAGCTGCCATCGAGCCGACCGTCATCGGGCCGGCCGTTAAGGAGCATGCCGTCATGAAGCATGCGGTCATGCGCCAGGAGGCGTTCATCGCCCGCCATCAGGACGAATGGACCGAATTCGAGGCTTGGCTGGTCGCGCGCGGCGACAGCCCGCGGCAGGCGCGAGCCAGCCATCTGCAGTGGCGCGGCCTGCGCGACGAAGACATGCCGGCGCGCTATCGCCGCCTGTGCCAGCAGCTGGCGCTGGCGCGCAGCCGCGGCTACAGCCCGGTGGTGGTGGAACGCCTGCAGGCGCTGACCCAGCGCGGCCACGCTGTGTTCTACCGCGCCGCGCCGCCGCAGTGGCGGCGGGCGCTGGAATTCTTCCTCGCCGATTTCCCGCGCCTGGTGCGCGCCCAGCGCGGCTGCCTGTGGGCATCGCTGCTGCTGTTCGTGGTGCCGCTGGTCGGCTCGTTCGTGGCGATGCTGGTGTCGCCGGAACTGGTCTACAGCCTGCACGACCCCGGCGATGTCGCCATGTACGAAAGCATGTACGACCCCACCAATCCCGAGCGCAAGCTCGGCCGCGAGAGCGGCGACGATCTGGCGATGTTCGGCTTCTACATCATGAACAACGTGAGCATCGGCCTGCGCACCTTCGCCAGCGGCCTGCTCGCCGGCCTCGGCACCGTGTACGTGCTGATCATGAACGGGCTGATGATCGGCAGCGTCGGCGGGCATCTGCAGGGCGTGGGCCACGGCGACCCGTTCTGGCGCTTTGTCGCCGGGCATTCGGCGCCGGAACTCACCGCGATCGTGCTGGCCGGCGCGGCCGGGCTGCGGCTGGGCCTGGATCTGATCGCGCCCGGGCGGCGGCGCCGGATCGATGCCCTGATCGAAGGCGGCAAGGTCGGCGCCCGGCTGTGCCTGGGCGTGTTCGCGATGCTGGTGTTCGCCGCGTTCGTGGAAGCCTTCTGGTCGTCGATCGGCTGGATGCCGGCGGCGATCAAATACGCCGTCGGCGGGGTCATGTGGGCGATCACCCTGAGCTGGCTTGCGCTGGGCGGGCGTGGCGAAGTGCGCGCCGCGGCCGCGCAACTCCCCGGCGTGTCGGTGCAGCGCGGCGCTTCGGCGGGGCGCGCTGAGTGAAACTCGAAACCCTCACCGTCGAACTGCGCCCGCGCTCGTCGTGGGAAGCCATGGAGCTGGGCGCAGCGCTGGTGCGCCGACACGCCGCCGCAATCTGGACGCCGTGGCTGCTGGTCACCGGCGCGGTGTTCGTGGTGCTGAATCTCGCCGCGTGGGCGGTGGGCCAGATCTGGCTGGCGTGGGTGCTGATGTGGTGGCTGCGTCCGGTGTTCGACCGCATTCCGTTGTACGTGCTGTCGCGCGCGGTGTTCGGCAGCGTGCCGGGCACCGCCGAAACCCTGCGCGCGCAGCTGCATTGGGGCTGGAGACCGATGCTGGGCCATCTCACCTGGCGCCGCTTCAGCCCGTTCCGTGCAGCGATGCTGCCGATCGATCTGTTGGAAGGCGCGGACCCCGCGCGGCTGGCGGAACGGCGACGGGTGATCGGCGGCGGGGTGGGCGGCCCGGCGGTATTGCTGACCCTGGCCTGCCTGAATTTCCTGATCGCCCTGGTGCTGTCGGCGGTGCTGCTGGTCACCCTGTTCGTACCCAACGAACTGCTGCCAGAGGCGGCGCGCGCGGCCTGGGCCACGCTGACCGAAGACCCGCCGGTGTGGGCGCTGATCGCGTTCAACGCGCTGGACTGGCTGGCGGTGGCCTTCATCGAACCGTTCTATGTGGGCGCCGGCTTCGGGCTGTACCTCAACCGCCGCACGCAGCTGGAAGCCTGGGACCTGGAGATCGCCTTCCGGCGCATGCGCAAACGCCTGGAGGCGGTCGGCACCAGCGTGCTGCTGGCCCTGGTGCTGTGCCTGCCGATGGCGATGCCCGCCCACGCCCGCGACGACAATACGTGCCCGTTTCCTGAAACCGTTCCCCAAACCGTTCCGGAAACCAGCCCGGAAAAGACCGCGCCCGGAAAAGCGGCCCCCGGCGCGGCGCAGGACAGCGAGGAACAAGCCGTCGAGGAAGCGGCCGCCGACACGGCCGCCAGCGAGAAAAGCCCGCCGCCCGCCGTCGACACCCGCACCCTGCGCCAGATCTTCGGCGACGACAGCGCCGGGCAGGCGGCCTTCGAGAAAGCGGTCGCCCAGGCCTACAAGGATCCGCTGCTGCGGCCGAAGCTGGAGCGGACCACGTGGCAGCGTCGCGACCGCGACAAGAAAAAGAACGAACCCATCGACGCCGGTCCGCCGCAGCTGGCGTGGCTGGCGGGTCTGATCGGGTTCCTCGCCGAATATGGGCTGTGGCTGCTGGTCGCCGCGCTGGTGGTGGCCCTGCTGCTCACCGCGAAACGCTGGTGGCCGTGGCTGCTCGGCGGACTGGCCGTGCCCGAGCCCGAACCCGCGCCGGTGGAGATGACCCATCTGGCGTACAGCGAACCGCTGCCGCCCGACGTTGCCACGGTCGCGCGCCGGCTGTGGGCGCAGGGCCAGCCGCGCCGCGCGCTGGCGCTGCTGTATCGCGCCAGCGTCGAAGCCATGACCGTGCGCGTCGACGCCCATCCGCCGCCGGGCGCCACCGAAGCCGACTGCCTGCGGCTCTCGCGGCGCATGCCCGATCCCGAAGACCGCGACGCCTTCCAGCGCATGGTCCGCATCTGGCAATACGCCGCCTACGGCCAGCGCCTGCCTGCCGCCGACGATTTCGAGACCCTGGTGCAGACCCTGGCCGAACGTTTCCGGTGGGCGGCATGACTCAGGGCCGCATGACTCAAGGCGGCATGACCCAAGGCCGCATGACCCAAGGCCGCATGACCCGGCGCGGCAACGTCCTGCGCATCGTCCTGCTCACGCTGCTGGGCGCGGGCCTGCTCGCCGCCGGCACGTGGTGGTGGCTGCGCACCTACGAACGCGTGAAAAACACGATGGAGCTGCCGCCGAAGGGCGAGGCCGGCTACAACCCGCTGTACGCGCTGAAGATCGCGCTGGGCAAGGCCGGCCAGCGCGTCGATTCGCGCCAGCGCCTGAGCCTGGGTTCGCGCCCGTTGCAGCCGGCCGACACCCTGCTGCTGCTCGCCGACCCGCGCACGCTGTCGGCCGATCAGGTCGAAGCGCTGCTGGCGTGGGTCGAGGACGGCGGCCATCTGATCGTGCGCACGCCGCAGCCGGGTTCGGCGATCGGCGAAGAAACAATCCCGCTACTGGAGGATCTGGGCATCGCGGTGCTCGACACCGATCCGGTCTGCCAGGGCCTGCAGGTAGATGAGATGTCGCAGCACGCCGAGTTCTGCGACGGCCGCCGGTTCTATTTCTACGACGACGACGCCGAAACAGTCACGACCTGGGGCGACGACGACAAGGAAGAATACGGTTACGCCCGCGTGCCCTGGGGCGAAGGCAGCGTCGATGTGCTGGCCGATACCGATTTCCTGCTCAACGACAAGCTCGAAGACCGCCAGCACGCCGCCCTCACCCGCCGCCTGCTGCAGCCGAACTGGGCCGACGGCGGCACCTTCCATCTGATCTACAGCGCCAACATGCCGCCGTTCTGGCGCCTGCTGCTGGACCACGGCTGGCGGGTGCTGCTGCCGGCGCTGCTGGCGCTGCTGCTGTGGCTGTGGATGCGCGCCGAGCGCCTGGGCCCGCTGCGCCCGGCGCCCGCGCCCGATCGCCGCTCGCTGCTGGAACACGTGCAGGCCAGCGGCGACCATCTCTACCGCTACGGCCGCCGCGCCGCGCTCTACGCCGCGGTGCACGACGCCTTCATGCGTCGCCTGCGCCGCCGCGACCCCTACGCCGCCGTGCTTGAAGGCGCAGCGCAGATCGACGCGATCGCGATGCGCACCGGCATGACCACCGCCGATGTCGACGCCGCGCTGCGCTACCCCCGCCCGGGCGACGCCAAGGATTTCGTGCTTCGCATCGCCAGACTTCTCCAGCTGAGAAACCGACTATGACCACGCCCCCCACCAACGAGCACGCCCACGAGTCCGCCCACGAGTCCGCTCACGGGCACGCCAACTCCGCGGCCGCGCCGCAGCCTATCGTCGGCGAAGCGCTGGTGGCGCGCACCGCCGCGGTGCGCGCCGAAGTCGCCAAGGCCTTCATCGGCCAGGACGACGTGCTCGACCAGATTCTCATCGTGCTGCTGGCCGGCGGCCACGTGCTGATCGAAGGCGTGCCCGGCCTGGGCAAAACCCTGCTGGTGCGCGCCCTGGGCCAGGCGCTGGGCTGCGGCTACGGCCGCGTGCAGTTCACCCCCGACCTGATGCCCAGCGACGTCAGCGGCCACGCCGTGTACGACCCCAAGACCGAACGCTTCGCGATCCGCCGCGGCCCGATCTTCACCAACCTGCTGCTGGCCGACGAAATCAACCGCGCCCCGGCCAAGACCCAGTCCGCGCTGCTCGAAGCCATGCAGGAACAGCAGGTCACCATCGAAGGCAGCAGCCACCCGCTGCCGGCCCCGTTCATGACCCTGGCCACGCAGAACCCGATCGAACAGGAGGGCACCTATCCGCTGCCCGAAGCGCAGCTCGACCGCTTCCTGCTGAAAGTGCTGATCGACTATCCCTCGCACGCAGACGAAGTCAGCATGGTCACCGCGGTCAGCCACGGCCGCGCCGCCGCGCATTTCGACCTGTCGCAGGTGAACAGCGTGCTCAGCGCCGAGGACATCGTCGCGATGCAGCTGGGCACCGCGCAGGTCACCGTCGACGCCGCGGTGATCGACTACGCGGTGCGGATCGTCACCGCCACCCGCAAGTGGCCGGGCATCGCGCTGGGCGCCGGTCCGCGCGGCAGCCTCGCGCTGGTCCGCGCATCGCGCGCGCAGGCGGTGCTGGCCGGCCGCGATTTCGTCACCCCCGACGACATCCGCAGCATCGCCAAGCCGGCGCTGCGCCACCGTATCGCGCTGTCCCCGGAAATGCAGATCGAAGGTCAGACACCGGATCAGGTGCTGGAAGCGCTGCTCGCCAAGGTCGAAGCGCCGCGGCAGTGAGCGCAGCCGCAATGAACGCCACCGCCGCCAACCTCACGCCGAAACCCGCGCCCGCGGCGCCTGTCGCGGCGGCGCGCGTCGTGCGCGCATGGCCGCGCCCCGCGCCGGGACTGGTGTGGGCGTTCATCGCCTGGGCGGTGCTAGGCCTGGCGGTGAGCGTTGGCTTGGCCCCCGCGCGCGTCTGGCTGATCGCGTTCGCAGTGTTCGCGGCGCTGGCAGTGATTGATCTATGGCGATTGCTGCGTGCGCCCACGCCCGAGGTGGCGCGCGCATTGCCCGAAGCGTGGCCGATCGGCGTCGAACGCGATGTCGAACTGCGCATCGAACATTACGGCCGCCGTCAGCGCCTCACCGTCCACGATCTGCATCCCGGCGACTGGGATGCCGTCGACAGCAATACCCGCGACATGCCGCGCACGCTCACCCTCGCCGCCGACAGCGTCGCCACGCTCACCTACCGCCTGCGCCCGCAGGTGCGCGGCAATTTCCGCTTCGACGGCACCCAGCTGCGGCTGCTGTCGCCGCTATGGCTGTGGCGGCAGTCGCGCACCGTCGGCGCGCCGCAGTCCATCCGCGTGTTCCCGAACTTCGCGCCGCTCGCGGGCTTCGCATTGTTCAGCGCCGAACAGGCCTCGCGGCTGGTCGGCGCGCACATCAAGCGCCGCCGCGGCGAAGGCACCGACTTCCACCAGATGCGCGAATACCGAATTGGCGACAGCATGCGCCAGATCGACTGGAAGGCGACCGCGCGCGCGCGCAAACTCATTTCGCGCGAATACCAGGACGAAAAGAATCAACAGCTGCTGATGGTGGTCGACACCGGCCGGCGCATGCTCGCGCACGAAGGCGGCTTGTCGCACTTCGACCGCGCGCTGGACGCGACGCTGGTGGTGTCCTACATCGCGCTCAAGCGCGGCGACGCCGTCGGCCTGTTCACCGTCGGCGGCGAACAGCGCTGGGTCGCCCCGCAGCGCGGCATGGGCGCCATCGACACCCTGCTGCGCGCCAGTTACGACCTGCAGCCCGCACCGGTCGCCACCGACTACCTCGCCGCCTCCACCGAACTCGTCCTGCGCCAGCGCCGCCGCGCGCTGGTGATGCTGGTCACCAACCTGCGCGACGAAGACATCGAAGACGTACTCGGCGCCGTGCGCCTGCTGCAGAAAAGACACCTCGTGGTCGTCGCCAGCCTGCGCGAACGCGACCTCGACGAAGCCCTCGACCAGCCTGTCGACGACGTGCGCAGCGCCGTCCGCGCCGCCGCCGCCGCCCGCTACATCGCCCAGCGCGCCGCCGCCCACGAAACCTTGCGCAACCACCGCGTCAGCGTGCTTGACGTGACGTGCGAACAACTGCCGGCCGCGCTGGTGGAGCAGTATCTTTCGATCAAGCGTAGTGGGTTGTTGTAGCGAGTAGGGCGCATAAGCCGAAGGCGTCATGCGCTTTGAACCCTAACGAGGCCAGGCGCCTTAAAGATCGTGCATGACGCTTCGCTTATGCACCCTACGCTTATGCACCTTCCGGCCTTATACATCTTACTCAATACGCCTTACGGCCCTGCGATCTATTCAATTGCCCCCACAAGCGCTCGAATATTCGGCACCTGCTTGTCAAGTTGCGATTGGTTCACCACTACAGTTTTCCCCAGGACATTTTTGGTGCCCGAGGAAAGGCTGGAGATTGGTATACCGCATGCTCCGGAGACTACTGATGCAGTATTGGCATCATTGACTTCGTACTGGAACATCGCTTTAAAAGCGCGCCTAGTCGCAGGAATAGGTGTTCCTGCAGGGTGAATACAGAACAAGTTTGGATTGGCTTGCCAAACAGCAAAAATTTCATCACCGATCTCATTAACAACTGTCTTAAAGGCGGCAGCGGAGGTTTGATTAGCTTGAGTCAATCTATTGCCGACATACATGTATAGCTCAGGCAGGGACATCCGGAATCTTTCCGAATTGATATAAAACTCTGATTGCTGTTGACCTGCCTGCCTTCGCACACCAAATGCTAAAGAAAGCACAGCTCGAACAGCTCTCTTTGAGGAGCCGTCTGCTGAGAAGGGTACGATGAGTCGATCAGAGGCAGACAAAGCAAGCTCTGTATAGATGGAGAAGCTGGGGTTGCAATCGATAAAAACAGTCATGGGTCTTTCGTCCCACGACGTTGCTATGTCACGAATCAAATCGCTTATCCATGTGTGCACGATTCGCCATGCATCTTGAGGACCTGGGAAGGTTGCGGCGGTCACTCGAGAGGATTGAAGCTCGAGTTGCTCATCCCCGACTACAAGATACAGATTATCTGGAATTTGGTTGTTGTGAAGGCTTACTTGTGTCGCGTATCGCGCCCCAGTTCTGGGGTTCACATACGGACTAAATATTCGATCTTCAACATACCCAGAGATCGTAGTTCTCGGTGCGCCAAGATGAATTTCACTTAATTTTTCTTCACCGGCTATGATTCCACCGAGTAGCATTGAAGAGGAGTTTGCTTGCGGGCATATGTCGATAACCAATATTTTCTTATCTGGATTTGTCCGCGCATATTCAGACGCGACTTGAAATGTCAGATAGCTTTTTCCAACGCCACCCTTGTTGTTCCAAATTGAATAGACAGCCATCTGTGAGCTCCGTTGACAGTGTGCGGCATGGTAGTTGATAGACCAACCTTAGTGGTAAGGAACCCCAAGTCTCAACGTGACGGACTGGGAAATTTGCACTGGCGGCCGTCCTCTAGCAGGCTGCTGAAATACCCACGAAGAAAAGTTGCCCGAGCCACACGCGGGATCGAGCACGCGGAAGTGTTCGATGCGCGCTAGCAGCGTTTCCAGCTCGGTCAGTGTCTTGGCCTTGTCGATCTGCTCGCGCCACGGCTCGACAATCGTTGGGCCGACAATTTTCATGATGTCGACCGGGCTGGTGTAATGCGCGCCGGAGGCATGGTGCTCGGCATCGCCGAGACTGTGCTCGAAGATCACGCCAAAGATTTCCGGTCGCACCATGGCCCAGTTGAAGGCAGCGGCCTGCCGAAGCAGGCTGACCTCGGCGACCAGCAGTTCCACTCGGGCCGGCTCGCGGAACAGGCCACCGTTGAAGTACGGCACACCCTTGAAGCGTCCGCCAGCAGTGGTACCAGGGGCGTTCATCTCGGTAAAGAGCTGGCCGATCAAGTCGTGCGCCAGTGCGGGGCTGGTGCAGTCCTCGAGTAGGCGGGCGAAGAAATATTTCTCCAGCAGGCCGATGTCTTCGGCGAACAGCGCCATCAGCGCCTGCAGGGTGAAGCGCTGGGCCAGCTCGCGCTCGACCCCACGGCCGATGAGCGAGCGGAACAGACCGACCAGCAGATCGGCAGCGTCGCGAGTCACCTGCTCCTGGTCGTTGCCGAACACCGGCCTGACGTCCTCGGGGAACAGAAACGCCAAGGGTCCGTAGCGCCCGGGCAGGTCCGCAAGCGCGACCGTGTCGACCGGGCTGTCCATCTGGGTCTCGAAGTCGTAGACGCAGAACTCATCGAAGTTGCACAGCACCACGTAACGCGGGCGGCCGGGGACGAGGCGGGTCCAGTAGTCGAACGCTTGCCGGTAGTGTTTCGACAGGTCGGTCCCGCGTTTCTTCATCTCTATCAGTACGACCGGCTTCCAGACCAGGTCGGCGAAGGCGGTGCCCTTGTCTTCCTTCTTGATGCGATCTTCAAACGTCGCACCGGCTTCCTTGACGCCCGCGTGGCCGAAGGCGCGGAACAGGTGGTCGAGGAAGATCTGCGCCTCGCCCTTCTCGTCACCGCAAATGTGGGTGCCGCACCAGTCGACAAACTGTTGGAGGTGATCTGCTCGGTCTGTCATGGGCGGGCTTTCTGGAAGGATGAACTGTAGCCATTTTAGCTGCGCGGCTTGGGCCATGTCTTGGCCGTCCGCCGATACACGGCAATCCTGACCCCATCTGTGGATCACGCAGTCAGACGGCACCTGGACGGAGTACACATACGACAGCGCGCATCGCCTGAAGGGCATGGCCGATCACATCGGCAACACGATCGCTTACGCTCTCGATGCCGCCGGTGAGCGCACCGGCGAAGAAACCCGCGACCACACCGGCAGCCTGCGCCGCAGTCTGACCCGTGCCTACGACACGCTTCGGTCAGCTCACCCGCAAGACCCAGCGCACGCAGGGCAAGACCTTCGCGCTGCAATGGCAGTACACCGCGAACGGCCGCCTGCAGTCGATGACCTACCAGGACGGCAGCGTGGTGGACTACCTCTACGACACGCAGGGCCGCATGGCCGAGCTTGGCGTCACACCGGAAAGACAGTCACGCCAGAAGGTCGCGTACGACGTGCTGTACCACCCTTGGGGCGGCCCGGCGCGCTGGCGTTCGATGGTGGACCGTGCGGTGGTGCGCACGCAGAACGAGAACGGGCAGCCAGGCATCGTGCAGGCGCAGGACGCCGCCGAGGTGCCGATCGCCGGCATCAACCTGGGCTATGAGTTCGACGAAGTGGGCAA
>JAYUIZ010000898.1:0-3524 GCA_043765595.1 Lysobacter sp.
CAGCGCATCCAGCGCTGCGGGGTCGGTGATCCAGTGGGGCACGGGTTCGGGTCGGCGGAGGCGGGCCGTTATGCTACCGGAGTCGGCCGCGGGTCATCGGCCGGTGCGGTCGATACGATAAGGTGACCACCGCAGACGAACACGACAGCCGGAGCGGAGATTGGCGTTGCGCGCGACACAACGGGCATGGGCGGCGGGCGTTCTGGCGACGCTGGCGCTGCTGTGCGGCTGCCATCGCGACGAGCCCACGCCGACAGGCAAAGACGGCACCACGCCACCGCCGCGGGCCGACGGCCAGGTGACGGTGAGCGGCGACGACGCCATCGCCGAGCGCCTGACCTGGCGCAGCCCGAAGATCGAGCTGGTCGAGGCCGACGTGCCGGCCGTGCGCAAGCGCGCCGCGGCGGCGGTGACCGAGGGCCGGCTGTACGAAGACGCCGGTGCCGCCATTCCTATTTATCTAGCGCTGCTGCAGCGCGAACCTGACGACGTCCGGGCGAAGACTGGGCTGGCGCGGGCGCTGACGAAACTGGTCGAAGCCGGAGACGCGGCGCTGGCCGAATCCGGCGACGACGCCGAGGCGCTGCGTCGTGCGCATACGGTCGCTGCGGTGATGCGCCACGTTGGGGTGGCGCGGGTGGTGGGCGGCGCTGCGTACATCGTCCGCCTCGATCAAGCCGATCGCCTGTGGGAATTGAACGAGGACGCCGAAGCGGCGCTTGCCGAAGGTCAGCTGGGCGATACCGCGCGGCCCGATGATCCCGTGGAAGGCGCGCTGCCGTTGTTCCGCCACGTGCTGGTGCTGGAACCCGGTCAGCCGCGTGCCAGCCAGGGCGTCGCCGCGGTGGAAAGCGCACTGATCCGCCGCGCCGAGGATGCCGCCGGGCGCAGCGACTTCGAGGACGCGATGCGCTGGCTGGCCCGCGCGGAAACGGTGCGGCCCGGGCTGGAGACGGTGACCACCGGCCGCGCGCGGGTGGAGGCGATCCGCCAGGCACGGATCGGCCGCCTGCGCGATGAAGGCCTGGGGTTTCTGAGCAAACCGCAGCGCCCGAATCATCTGCCGTGGGCGCGGGAGCGGCTGGCCGACATCCTGCGCATCGCCCGGCCCGGCGATCCCGCGGCCGCGGAGCTGCGCAATCGCATTGATCTGGCCGCGCATTACGGCCTGCTGCGCCCGGGCCAGCGCTTCACCGACGCGCTGAGCGGCGGCGGCCGCGGCCCGCAGATGGTGGTGGTGCCGCACGGCGGTTTCCGGATGGGCGCGCGCGACAGCGAACCCGACGCCAGCGACGCCGAGCGGCCGTCGCGATACGTGCGCTTCGACCGCGGGTTCGCCATCGGCCGCAGCGAGGTGACCGTCGCCGAATTTCGCCGTTTCGTGCAGATCAGCGGCCATCGCCCGCGTGCGGTACGTCGTGGGCACTCGCTGATTTACGACGAACGCGGCGGCAATTTCGTCCGCCGCAGCGGCGTGGACTGGCGGCATGATTATCTGGGCCGGCTGGCCGACGACGCCATGCCGGTGCTGCACGTCAGCGCCAAGGACGCCGAAGCCTATGCGCGCTGGCTGTCGGAGAGAAGCGGCCAGCGCTACCGGCTGCCCAGCGAGGCCGAATTCGAATATGCAGCGCGCAGCGGCGAGGCCGGACGTTTCCCGTGGGGCGATGCGCCGCCGAAGTCAGGAACCGGCAACCTCACCGGCGGCGGCGACCGTTCGCCCGGCGGGCGCAGTTGGGGCAATGCGTTTGCCGGCTATCGCGATGGTCATTGGGGGCCTGCGCCCACCGCCAGCTTCCGGCCCAATCGCTTCGACATCTACGATCTCGAAGGCAACATCAGCGAGTGGGTCGCCGATTGCTGGCATGATGGCTACCGTCGCGCGCCGACGCAGGGCGAGGCTTGGGTGAATTCCGGCTGCCGCACTCGCGTGGTCCGAGGCGGCGCTTGGGCAAGCTCGCCGGCGCAGACTCGTGCAGCCTGGCGCAGTCAGGCCGAGTCGGATGCCACCAATGCACTGACCGGCTTTCGGGTGGTCAGGGATCTTTAGCTATCTCCAGCCGCAGCCCTGCGAGGACGACACCGATGCGACAAAACCCTTTCGGCAACCAGCAACAGGGCCAACGCCGGCGCGGCGGGATCAACCCGCGTTTCATCATCCTGCTGCTGTTCGCGGGCTATGCTGCGTATTACTGGTTCTCCAACCGTACCGAAGACCCGTATACCGGCGAAAAAGTGCTGATTGACAGCAGTATTTCGATCGACGAAGAAAAGGCGATGGGCCTGCAGGCCTATGAGGACATTCTCTCGAAAGAGCAGCCGGTCGACCCGAATTCACAAGTCGCGCGGCAGGTCCGTGAGATCGCCAACCGCCTGATCGCCAAGGTGCCCGAGGTCGAAGCCGCGCTGGCCGCCGAAAACGGCAAGCAGCCTAATCGGGTCTGGCAGACCTTCGAGTGGGACGTGAATGTGATCCAGTCCGATCAGGCCAATGCCTTCTGTCTGCCCGGCGGCAAGATGGCGGTCTACACCGGCCTGCTGCCGGTCGCGCAGAACGCCGACGCGGTGGCGGTGGTGATGGGCCACGAAATTGCCCATGCGTTGCTGCGGCACGGTGCGCAGCGCATGTCGCAGCAGAAGCTTGGCCAGCTCGGTCAGATGGCCGGCGCGATGAGCGGCATGGACCCCCAGTCGCAGCAGATGATGCAGGCCGCGATGGGCTACGGTTATCTGCTGCCCTACGCGCGCAAGCACGAAACCGAGGCGGATGCCGTTGGCCTGATGCTGGCCGCCGCCGCTTGCTTCGACCCCGAAGCGTCGGTGCCGCTGTGGGAGCGTATGAGCCAGGCCAGCGGCGGCCAGGCGCCGCCGGAGTTTTCCTCCACCCACCCGAACCCCGGCACCCGTATCCAGAACCTGCAGGCGTTGATGCCCAAGGCGATGGAATATCGACGCAAGTTCTGCGCGCAAGCCGGCGGCTGACATTTCCGGTGTTGTGGCAACGACGCAAGTCGCGAAGCCCGCGAGGTTGAAGTGATATTTCTTTTGTGGGAGCGACGCAAGTCGCGAAGCCCGAGACTTGCAGCGGCTTCGCCAATCGTCATCTCAATGCTTTGAGCGTTGATGGATTCATGATCGCGGGAATTGCCTCGACGTTGCAGCAATCCTTGACTTTGTAGGAGCCACGCAAGTCGCGAAGCCCGCGATGTTGAAGCGGCCTCGCCGATCGTCATCTTGTGGCTTTGAACGTTGACGAATGCATGATTGCGGGAGTCGCCGTGGTGGATGTGGCGCGGGCTTCGCGACTTGCGTCGCTCCCACAAAAGCCGGGGCTTCGCGACTTATGTCGCTCCCACAAGAGCCTCGGCTTTGCGACTTGCGTCGCTCCCACAAGAGCAGCGGGCTTTGCGACTTGCGTCGCTCCCACAGGAGCGATGCCGCCGCAATCCGGGAGGCCAGCCGTTTCTATTATTGAAGAGCCGCGGGAGCCTCGAAGCCCCCGGCCTTGGGATGATTCTTTTGTA
>JAYUIZ010000899.1:0-3517 GCA_043765595.1 Lysobacter sp.
TGTCCGCGAGCGTGGCCAGCCATCGCGCAGCTTGGAACTCGGCGATGCGCCTATGGCAATAGGTGAAGCGATCGGGCGCCTGGGCTTTGAAGAGCCGCGTCCCGAGTACCCCTGCAATGCTCTCTGCGCCCGGCAACCCCGCTATTGCTGCCAGCAATAGCTCGCCTGTCTGCAAATGTGCGGCAGCCTTGCGAACGATCGATTCCTGCCCGGTCAAAATCAGGCTGGCGAACGCTGCGCCAGCGGTGGAGATCGCCAGATCCGGGGAAAGTTGTTGCTCGGCCTTGGCGTCTTTGTGCTCGCGGCCGAGCACATCGATGGATCTCGCAAACAATTGCGCTTTGGTCTCCGGCAATTTGTCGCCAACGGCCACATCGGCAATCATGTCCAGCGTGTGCGGGTTACCAAGCAATCCCTGCAAGCCGCGGGCATTGTAGTGGGCTATCACTTCACGGGCGCGAGGCTCACCCAAACGGGCGGCCAGAAACCGGACCGCGTCCTGGTCACTGAACGGAGTTATGTGCAATTCGAGTGGCGGATTCTGGTACTGCCCGCAAATCGCCGCACGGCCGATGGCACTACGCCAGTCGGCCACACGACACGACAGCACAAAAAGCGGATAACCGGCTTTCCCCAGTTGTCGCAACACTTGGTCCAGGGCATCACCATCACGCTGCGCGGCGACTTCATCGAGCGCATCGATTACCAGCACATCTGCATGGCCAAGCAGTGTCCGCGGCTCGTGCCGGTTGATGATCTGAGTTGCGGTACATAGCGCATAGCGGGGATCTTCGCTCAACCACTCCAACAAATGCGATTTGCCCATGCCGGCCTCACCCAAAATGACGAGGGGCTGGGTCTTCTCCTTCAGAGCGGCTTGAGGCAAGACGATCTTCTCGTCCTTTTCTTGCCCATCATGCAACAGCGTCCGTACAATCACGTGGTGTTCGCCTTTAGGTGATTTCCAAGCGAATTATTCCAGCTATCTCTATTTTGCGGTGAAAGTCGGTCAACGACGCCAACGACTGGGCCATCGAGACCATGGGCAACGCGCGTTACCCGCTGGAGCTGTTCCTCCGTGTCATCACCGTCAGTCTGGAAACGATGAAGATCGTCCGCGCGCTGCCGACGCTGGAGATTCGCGACGACGGGTGACTGGGGTTTGAGGCGTTGTGCGAAAAGCGCCCCACATCCGGCCTTCGGCCACCTTCTGCCCGCGATGCGGGGAGAAGGAGAGCCGCGGGTTCCGGGAAAAGCGCCCCTCATCCTGATGCTAGTCAATAAGGCACACCTGACATCCGTAGAGCGGCCTTCAGGCCGCTGAAGCCTTTGCCGCGTGCACTCAGCGGTCTGAAGGCCGCTCTACGAAAACAAATTCCTGCGAATGCAAAAATGCCAGTCAGCGTCAACTGACTGGCATTGCCCCCTCATCCGGCCTTCGGCCACCTTCTCCCCGCGATGCGGGGAGTAAGGATTGCAGCCGGTTCCGGGAAAGCAGCAACTGCCGGAAGCAAACGCAGCGACAGCCGGGACCGACAGCTTTCGGTAGCGAGGCAAGGCACAGTGATGCAGCGGCTGCACGGTATGTTCGCAATGATCGATCGGGTGTCGGAGACGGCCCCACCCGATCAGTGTGGCGGCTGCGCCTCTCCTATCACATTGGTGCCGGAAGCGTATTTGCCCTGATCGGTCTCCAGAATTTCGTTGGACTCGAAAGCTGCGTCGACCGTCGCATCCATGCATCGCGGCAGGCGATTTGTACAAAAAAAGCGCCGTGCCAAAGCACGACGCCCGATTCTTGGAGAGACGTCAGATCGACGACGTCATATCCGCATGATCAGCACTTGCCGTCCTTGCAATCCTCGGCCTTGTCTTCGATCTTGTCGCCGGCTTTGCCGACATCCTTGCCGACGCCCGCCATCGTATTGCAGGCCGACAGGCCGCCGACGGCGATCATGAGCAGGATGGCGAGGGGCAATTTGGTGGTGAGGATGCGTTTCATGGCATTTCCTTTGGTTGGAGTACAGAGTGGAGGGTGGGAGAATGGAAACCAGCGACTACAATTTTTCGGTGGATCGACCGGAAAGAACGCGCAAGGGCATCAGGCGCGCGACAATTCATGGAATGGAGTCCTGTCTCTATGAACGTTGCATCACGCCACGCGATGACGGCAGACGGGATTGCCCAGCATCCGGAATATCGTGTTCTCGAACTTGACGCAGCAAAGTCCATGCCAGTACGGGAATCGCATTCCTCAAAACTCCCACTGGGCTTGAACGGCCTGCCTACAAATCCTGCAAGCCATGCGTGACAGGGATGCTGGCGGAAACGGAAATGGAAGAGAAACCCTTTCTTAGCAGGCCTTTTTTCCGCTGAGCGTGTGTTAGTGAAGAAAATCGAGATGTCATCGCGAATTCTGTTCTTGTATTTCTCCGTCTTCAGCAAGATGCAATGCCAGCAACCCGCAGTCCGTGCACCTTGCCCAACCTTCCGGGCTTTTTGCACATTCGATAACGAAGAATCAACACGATCAAAACAACGACCCGCGGAATGACCAGAACAGGATGGATCAAAGCCACCGCACGGAGCGGGATGAGACGCAGCGTCAGGATGCGGAGAACCGCGAAGCGCGTGATGAGTAGAGCCAGAAAGATCAATCGCCTCAGGATCCCGATCCGCAACATCGCAGAGAGCAGGATCGTAATCCTCAAGATCGCCGCGGCTGATCAGAGCGTCGTGGGCAGGCTGCCATGCGCGAGGAGGGTTTCAGGCCATGCAATGCGCGCGACTCTGCCCAACGCTGTCTTCGACGCGATTGAAGGAGTGCGATTGAAGGAGTCCGATTGAAGCGGCGCGATTGAAGCAGCGGGCGGCAGGCTGCCGTTACCGATGCCTGCGGGCCGGGACAGTTTGACCGGATGCTGCTTTTGGCAGCATCCGGCCCTTGCACCATGCCTACGCGTTCAACGCGCGCTCACAGCGCTTCTAGGCTGCTCCTGCAGATCCTGCGACGGCTGCTGCGCCTGTTGGGTCGCGGGCTTGAGCGTTTCAGCCATTTTCGTGCTCTGCTCGACAGTCTGATTCACTGCTTGGCCGTGGTCGATATACGAGTTTCTGGATGACGCGCTGGTCGGGTCGCCCTGCACCGCGACCAGGAAATTCTGGCCGCTGGGTGCGGCGGTGCGGCTGATGTGATTGATCTCACCAAGCCCGCTGGCCTTCGCGTCCACCGCAACCGCCGCCGCGGCTTTCTCCAGTTCCTCGCGCGAACGGAAGCCACCGCTCGGACCCAACTGCTCCAGATTCGACACCGCCTGCTGGTACAGCCGGTTGTCGGGGTGATTGGGATTGGAGATCAGCGGTTTGTCGCTCTGCGTCTGCTGCGGCAGGGCTTCGGCGTTGTTGGCGGGCACCTGCGGCCTGTCGGTGTTGTTGGCCGGGGGCGTCGGCGTGCCTGCATTGGCGGCTGGGGGCGATTGCGGAGTCTCTGCAGCATTGACCGGCACCTGCGGCCTGT
>JAYUIZ010000900.1:0-3515 GCA_043765595.1 Lysobacter sp.
CGTTGTTTCAATCCACGCGCCCGCGTGGGGCGCGACCAACGGTGCGCGCGGCGCCTGCCAGCATCACGGCGTTTCAATCCACGCGCCCGCGTGGGGCGCGACATATTCGATTTTATTTTTCAGCAATGTTTCACGTGTTTCAATCCACGCGCCCGCGTGGGGCGCGACGTTCCGGCACTCTTCGAACGGGGCGTAATTGCTGGTTTCAATCCACGCGCCCGCGTGGGGCGCGACCAAGCGATGATTTTGATGCGCCATCGGAGAATATGTTTCAATCCACGCGCCCGCGTGGGGCGCGACACGGCAGCGGTCAGCAGTACACGCCGGAGTTTGTTGTTTCAATCCACGCGCCCGCGTGGGGCGCGACCCCGCCATCATAAGTGTTTGTTGCGGCAACGGATATTTGGCGTTTCCTGCGAACCGGGGCGCGGAAGCGCTGGCCAGGACGCTCTTGGCGGGCCTGCGGCAGGCATGCGTATTGAGATCAAGCGCTTAGCCGCGCGCGAACCTTCCGGGGAATGTGCGGTCGCTTGGGGTTCGCGGGCTAGACGATAAGGGGGGCAGAAAAGTCGATGGCGGGTTTGGCGCCGATGTGTTCGACGCGGCCATGCCATTTTGCGCCGAGGAAGTAGAAGCGGAGGCTGTCGACATCGGCATCGATGAGGTCACACAGGCGTTGACGGATGAAGACCCACCGCGCGCTATCGACTTCGAGTTCGAACACAGAATATTGCACGCGCTGGCCGTAGTCGCGGCAGACTTTGGCGATGCGTCTCAGGCGTGCGGGGCCGCCTTCGCTGACAGTGCTCACGTCGTAAGTCACCAAGATCAACATGATGGCATTCTCATGTCCAGAGGAATGGCGGATAGGCGTCAAGGTCGCCACGGAGATGGCGGGCCAGCAGCTGCGCCTGCACGTAAGGCAGGAGACCGATGGCGATTTTTTCACCGAGGAACAGGTGCTGCAGTTCTTCGCGCTTGCGTTCCTGATAGGCGACAAGCACGGTTTTTCGAGCATCGTCGGTCAGCAGCACGGCACCGTTGTCGAAGGTGCGGAAATCCTTTTCGACCAGCTGCTTGCGATTGATCAGCGATAGCGCCAGACGTTCGCCCAACAGTGGGCGGAATTCTTCCATCAGGTCGAGCGCGAGGCTGGGGCGGCCCGGGCGATCGCGATGCAGAAAACCAACGGCGGGATCCAGACCGACGGTTTCCAGTGCCGCGCGACAGTCGTGGGTCAACAGTGTGTAGAGCAGAGACAGCACGGCGTTGAACGGATCGCGGGGTGGTCTGCGGTTGCGTCCACCGAAGCGCATAGCGGGTGAATCGACGCGGATCAATTGATCGAAGACACCGAAATAAGACTGCGCGGCTTCGCCCTCAAGGCCGCGGAGAACGTCGATGTCGGTTTCAGTGATCAACCGCTGCGGGATGCGCTTGAGTCGCTTCATTGCGTGCTGGAACGCGGCGGGATCCGGAAGTTCATCGCTGTAGTCGCGCCACCCGCGCGCCAGCACCGCGCGCTGATTGTGGATCTTCCCCGCAAGGACGTTGCGGACGATGGCCGCGCAGTGCGCGGGATGATCGGTGCGACGGTATTGCTCGCGGCGCAGCAGGACGTTACCGGACACAGGCCCTTCGACGCGGGCGAGAAACCTTCCGTTGGGCGTGAGGTAACAGATGCGGATGCCCTGCTCCATGCAGAAGCCGAGCAACTGCGGAGAAACAGAAATGCGGCCGAAGCAGACAAGGCTTTCCAGCAGGTGCACCGGAATGCGCGCACGTTCTTCTTTGTCGACGTGCATGACGATATTGGCACCGTCCTTGTGCAGCCAAGCCCCATCTGTGGTGGCGTAAAGCGTGTTGAGCTGTTGGCGCATGTCATTCCTCCAGGCGCTGGCGCAGCCAGTCGGCAACGCCTGCGCTGTGCGCGAGCCAGCGCGGTTGGCACAGGTCGATCAGCGAACACGCATCGCAGCGTTTTGAGTCATAAACGGCCGATGGCGTGCGGCCGCTGTCGATCATGGCGCGTGTCTCGTCGATGATGGTTTTGGTGAGAGTGCGCAGCGTATCGTCGATGGCCACATCTGTGCGTCGCCGGGTCTGCCCATAGAACAGCGCGCCGTGCGTGACGGGCTTGCCCAGCATCGCTTCCAGGCACAGCGCCTGCGCGCAGAGCTGCACTTCATCGGCGCGATGGGCTTTGGGGCGACCGCGTTTGTACTCGACCGGCAAGGCGCGCTCGCCGTCGGCGTCGCGATGGAATTCGACGACATCGGCAATGCCTGTGATGCCCAGACTTGGATGCAGCAGCGGCATTGCGGTGACGGTGCGTACGCCTTTGCGCTTTTCGCTGTGCGGGCGGTCGGCGCGTTCGTGCAACAAACGACCTTCCGCAGTGTGGCGGCTTTCGGCCCACAGTCGCTCGATGTGGATCAGTGCGCATTGGCGCGGGCAGTACAGATAATGCTGGAGGGCAGAAATAAGAATCAGATCGTCGTCCATAGCCCTGCCCTCCTCCGGCAGAAAACAGTGTTCAGCGCACTTCGGTCAGAACATTTCGGTGACGGTCACGCCGCTGGGCAATGCGTCGCGATCAATGGCGACGCGGTAGTCGGCGAAACTGCGTATCGGTGTCTGCGCTTGATCGTCCGCCCGGGTGACGGTGACAGTATCGAACAAGACGTGCGCGGGTGCGTTGCCCATCGGATGATCGTGCTTGAAGACGATGAGTTTGCGGGCCGACATTTCACCCCGCGCGGCAGAGCGGTCGTGTTCAAACAGATTGGTGAGTGCGCGCCACAGCAGCGCAAGATCGTCTTCGGAGAAGCCGGTGCGCTCGGCGAGTTTCGCAGAGACGAATCCATGCATGCGATACAGACCATACGGCAGGATGTGCTTGCGGCCCATGGTCCGCTCTTTTCCGAGGTCTTTTTCATGGGTGACGGCCACGCGGGTGATGGAGATTTCCATCGGCACTACCGGGTCGATCGAGCTGGCGAAAGCCAGCTGCACCGGGCCACGTACTTGACCGGCATTCACTCCGGTCGTCATCACCGCGCCGAACGCACGCACATCGAAGAAGTTGGCGCACATCCATGCGGTAATTTCGCGCGCCTTGGCTTCGTCCTTGGGCAGTTTTTTTTCCTCGTGCTCGATACCAAGCGCTTTGTAGGCTTCCTTGTGCTGGTTGTTGAGCACCGATTTTTCCTGCATGTAAATGGTGTAGCCGGGCTGGTGCTCTTTCTCCAGGGCCACGTAGTTGCGGATTTTCCGCTTGATGGCGACATCAGTGACCAGCCCCTGATTGGTTTCAGGGTCCAGGCGCGGCAGATTGCCGGCGTCGGGGTCGCCGTTGGGGTTGCCGTTGGATACATCGAACAGGTACACGAATTCATAGCGGCTCTGGATGGCGGTCATGCGTCTTCTCCTTCAGTTGTGGTGTCGGTGGCGTCTTGCCCGCGTGACGCGAAACGCGCCTGGGTCTGGTGGTAATAGCCGATGGCGAAATGGCC
>JAYUIZ010000901.1:0-3515 GCA_043765595.1 Lysobacter sp.
GATTCGAGATGACAGGAAAGTTCAGAATGCACATCTTGAACAGCTTCTTACCTCTCAAGATCAATGAATTTTCTCGCCGCGCGCCAACATCGCGACCAGCGTCTCCACGCGTTTGGCCTTGGTCTCAGGTTTTTTCGCGGTCTGCACCCGCCAGCACACCGCATAGCGATTGGTCTTGTCCAACGCCTCGAAGAACGTGCGCGCCTGCTTGTTCTTCGCCAGCGCCGCGGCCAGCTCCGGCGGTGTTTCCATGTTGCGCGCACCGTCGTAGGCGGCGTCCCAGCGTCCATCGGCTTTCGCCGCATCGACTTCACGCTGCCCACCGGCGCGCATCCGGCCTTCCGCGATCAATGTTTCGACCTTGCCGATATTGATCTTCGACCACAGGCCTTTCGGCCGCCGCGGGGTGAATCGCTGCAGGAAATATTCGCCGTCGAAACCGCGTTTCTGGCCGTCGATCCAACCGTGGCACAGCGCGACATCAAGGGCTTGCGCATAGGTCACGGTGGCGATGCCGCTGTCCTTCTTGGCGATCTTCAGCCACAGCCCTTTCGACGCCGCATTCGCGACCAGCCACGCTTGCCACGCGTCGCCATCGGCGAACGGCATGATCGGAAAACTGTCGGGCAAATCGGTCATGGCGATGCTTCCCAGTCCTGCAAGCGATATTCGCCCCGTGCCCGCAGTTCGCCGCGCCAAACGTCGAACGCGCGCACTTCGATGCGATGCGCGCCCGGCGCCAGACCGGTCGGCAGTGCGCCACGCCACAGATGCGGTGAAAACGTCGCTTCCGGCGAACGATCGTAACCGCGCAGCGTCTCGGCATCGGCATCGAGCATGTTTTCGCGCACGACGCGCGGATCGGGCGCGACGACCCGACGCATCGGCTTCCATTCGCCATCATCAATGCGGAATTCCACCCGGGTATCAGCGCGGCCCATGTAGACGTTCGCATACACGCCATAGGCGGGATAGGCGCCGCGGCGCAGCACTTTCGGCGCGTGCAGGCCGATCTGCGCGTCCTGCGGGTCGCGGGCGGCATGCCAGGCCAGCACGTAACGACCGTCGCGGCCGATGCCCAGGCTGGCGTAACCGTTCGGGGTGCCGTCGGACATCGTGGCATCGGGAATGCCGCTGGCATCCTTCACGCCGGTCCAGAATGCGCCGCAGGCCGCGCCGACGTTGTATTCGTGCAGCGGCGCGGCGCCCTGCCAGCCGGTGCGCGCATCGTGCATCCAGTGCTGCTGGGTGTGGCTGTGGCCGCTGAGGATCAGCACGCTGGGAAAGTCGCGCAGCAGCGCGAACAGCCGCGCGCGATCGGCGTCGCGGAAGGTGTCGCGGCCCTCCTGCTCGAACAGCGGAATATGCATCGCTAATATCAACAGCCGCTGTTTAGGCACGCGCGGCAGATAGGCTTCGAGAAACGCGAACTGGTCTTCGCGCAGGCCGCCGATGTACTCCGGACTGCCGGCGGGCCGGCTATGAGCAGGCATGTAGATCACGTCGTCGAGGCCCACGAACACCGCTTCGTCTTCTTCCCAGGCGAAGGTGTCGGGGCCGAAGGTGTTGCGGAAGGTCAGCAGCGAGTCTTCGTCGCGCGCGACCTCGAAGTCCAGATCGTGATTGCCGGCGACGTGCAGCCACGGCACGCCGATGCGCCGGGTTTCGGCGTTCAGGGCCGGATACAGCGACAGTTCGTCGTCGACGATATCGCCCAGGCTCAATCCCAGCTCCGGCGCGCGGCGCGGTGCACTATTGGTGGACGCGCGTTCTGCCAGCACGCTGTCGACGATGTCGCGGGCGTAGTAGCCGACATCCGTTTGCGACTTCACCTGCGGATCGGCGAACACGCGCACCTCCAGCCAGCCGTCGCCGGGCGGCGCGCGGCGCAGGCCGATATCGAAGGTCGTCGGCATCGGCGCGGGCACGATCCCACCGTACTTTACCGACGGCGGTGCCAGCGCCGGCACGTGCCGCCACGCGCCGGGACGGGCCGGGTCGTTCTGCGCCAATCGCCAACCCGCCGGTTTGATGACGAACACCGTCTGCCCGGGCGCGACCGCAATGCGGTAACGTCCGGCCGCATCGGTTTCCGCCAGCGCGCGGCCGTTCGAGACCAGCACGCCCGCGATTCCGGGTTCGCCGCGGTCCCGCCTGCCGTCGCCATCGCGGTCGTCGTAAACCACACCGCCGAGTGTCGCCGACACATCCGCCGGCACATCGGCCGCCACATCGGCCGCCACATCGGCCGCGCTACAGAACAGCAGACCCAGCATGCATACAGTTTCGCGAACCCGCATCGCCGCCTCTTTTCTGTCCGGACCGGTACAGGATTATGCCTCCGCCCGTCACGCCCGGAACACCGCGATCGATGCCGATGTGCAGCATGCCGGTGTGCAGTAAGATCAGCCCTGATCCGGCCCGCAGGGGAGACGCATGCCGTTCCGACGTGTTTGGCTTTGGGCCTTGGTCATCGCGGCTGCTCAGCTGTTGTGCGCGCCGACGAGCCGGGCCGCAAACCCGCAGCCGCCGGCGCAACTCATCGAAGGCATCGCCTCGCTGTCGCTCACCCCGCATCTGAGCTATCTGCACGACAAGGACGCGATCGACTCGGCCGATGACGCTTGGCGGCGTATCGCCATCGGCGGCTTCGAGCCGGTGCCAGCAGGCAAGACCGCATTCGGATTCCAGCAGGGCGCCTACTGGTTCCACGCCACGGTGGTGAACGACGACCCCGACGAGCGCCACTGGATGCTGGTGCAGCGTTTCGCCCTGCTCGACCGCATCGATCTGTATCTGCGCTATCCCGATGGCCGCATTGTCCAGCAGGCCAGCGGCGATCTGCTGCCGTTCTCGGCGCGCAGCATTCCGTATCGACATCCGAATTTCCGCATCGAACTGCCGCCGGGCCAAGCGGTCGACATTCTGCTGCGCGCGCAGAGCCAGAGTTCGATGCAGGTGCCGCTGGAGTTGTACACGCCCGCGGCCTTCACCTCGCTGTCGCGCGATTCGCAGTTCGTGATGGGCATTTACTACGGCATCCTGCTGGCGCTGTTCGTCTACAACCTTGTGCTGTGGCTGACCCTGCGTGATCCCAGCTATTTCTGGTATCTGTTCCATATCTCCGCGTTCGGGCTGGTGCTGTTCACGTTGAACGGCTACAGCTTCGAATATCTGTGGCCGAACAATCCGTGGCTGGCGAACGTGGCGGTGCCGCTGTCGATCTGCTTCGCCATCGTCGGCATGCAGCAGTTCGCACGTACGTTTCTTGAGCTGCCCAAGCGATTCCCGCGCGGCAATATCGTCAGCATCGCGATCATCTGCATCTGCGTCGCGCTGGGCGCGGCGTCGCTGTGGCTGCCGTACAGCGTCTCTACGCCGTGGGCGACGCGCACTGTGATCATCAGCGTGCTATGGACCGTCATCGCCGCGGTCGTAGTGCTGCGCCGTGGCTACATACCTGCCCGGCTGTTCCTGGTCGCATGGGCGGTGTTTCTGGCCGGCACCGCGACCAT
>JAYUIZ010000902.1:0-1223 GCA_043765595.1 Lysobacter sp.
CATGGACAAGATGGTCGGGTTCCTGAAGCTGTATTTCCCGGTGTTCCTGCTCGGCGCGATCTTCGGAAAATTGATCGAGCTCTCCGGCTTCTCGAAATCTATCGTCAGCGCGGTGATCCGGCTGTTCGGCCCCGAGCGCGCGATGCTGTCGATCGTCGCGGTCTGCGCGGTGCTGACCTACGGCGGCGTGTCGCTGTTCGTGGTGGTGTTCGCGGTGTATCCGTTTGCGGCCGAGCTGTTCCGGCAGAGCGATATTCCCAAGCGTTTGATCCCGGGCACCATCGCGCTGGGCGCCTTCACCTTCACCATGGATGCGCTGCCGGGCACGCCGCAGATCCAGAACATCATTCCGACCTCTTTTTTCGGCACCACCACCTGGGCGGCGCCCTGGCTGGGCAGCATCGGCGCGGTGTTCATCCTGATCCTGGGCATGAGCTATCTCGAGTGGCGTCGGCGCGTCGCGAAACGCAATGGCGAGGGCTACGGCGATCCCGCCACCCTGCTTAACGAACCCGCACCGTTCGCGGACAGCAAACTCGCGCATCCGCTGCTGGCGCTATCGCCGCTGCTGCTGGTGGGCATCGTCAACAAGCTGCTGACGATCTGGATCCCGCAGATCTACGGCACCAGCCACGAATTCGTGCCTGCGGTGATCGGCAACGCCGCGCCGGTGGTGCAGGAAATCTCGAAAGTCGCAGCGATCTGGTCGGTGCAGGGCGCACTGCTGGTGGGCATCCTCAGCGTGATCGCGCTGGCGTGGAAGCCGGTGACCGCAAGCTTCGCCGAGGGCGCGAAGAACGCCATCGGCGGCGCGATGCTGGCGGCGATGAACACCGCGTCCGAGTATGGTTTTGGCGCAGTCATCGCGGCGCTGCCGGGGTTCCTGGTAGTGGCGAACGCACTGGGTTCGATCCCGAACCCGCTGATCAACGAGGCGATCACCGTCACTGCGCTGGCCGGCATTACCGGCTCGGCCTCGGGCGGCATGAGCATCGCGCTGGCGGCAATGGCCGAAACCTTCATCGCCAACGCAAACGCCGCGAACATTCCGATGGACGTGCTGCACCGGGTGGCGTCGATGGCGTCCGGCGGCATGGACACCCTGCCCCACAACGGCGCGGTGATCACCCTGCTCGCGGTGACCGGCCTCACGCATCGTCAGGCGTACAAGGACATTTTCGCGATCACCCTGATCAAGACCGCGGCGGTGTTCGTGATCATCG
>JAYUIZ010000903.1:0-1222 GCA_043765595.1 Lysobacter sp.
GCACGGGCAGCGGGTACTCGCTGACCCCCAAGGCGTTCTCGACACTTTTCCAGAGCGGTCATGCGCGCACCTCGCAGGAAGGCGAAACCGGTCTGTTCGCGATGTGGAGCGACGTCAACGGCGACGGTCTGAGCGATTGGCTGTACGCCCGTTACGACAGCGCCGCGGGCGTGCCGCGCTGGTTCCTGCGCTATAACCGGGGCGGTGTGCTCGGTCAGCTCTACCCGCTGAATACTTCGGTTGGACTCAAGGGCTGCGGAGAAGGTCCCGGCGGCGATGATCATTGCGCCGTAGTCTGGCAGCCGTGGCAGGCGCAGCACATCGGTACCAGCGATGTGGATGGCGACGGCCGCAGCGAGCTGACCTTCCCGGCCGCGTTCGCGGCCAATGTGTGTGCGTACAAGGAAGTCGACAACGGTGCCTGCCCCGGCGGCGACGGCACCGGGTTCGCGTGCTGGGAACGCTGGGTCTGCCCGGAAGATCCGCTGACCGCCCAGCCCATCCCCGGTGGTGCCGGCACCGGCGTGTCCGTCGACTACGACAACAACGGGTTCCCGGATACTGAAATATCCCAGATCGCTGTCGGCACTCACAAATACGGCTGGCCCGACCACAGCAGCTACAAGCTCAATGCGCTGCAGATCACCGAAGCTGCGAACGGCGCGCCGGTCGTGACCGAAGTCGCGACCGGTTTGATTTCCGGGGCCGGCAACATGACGGGCGACCTGTACGGCGATGGCCACGAGGATGGTGGCTTTTATTCGTCGCCCGAGTTTGGTCTGCGCGAGTCGTTCGGCCTGTTGACCTCGCGCGGCGGTACGCCGGTGTCTTCGGCAGTGTCGCCCCAGACCTTCCCCGGCGGGCTGGCGATTCTCACCGGCAGGATGCTGATCAACGAAAACCTCGGCCCCAGCGCGGCCAAGAACCAAGACGGCATCACCCCGCAGACCCAGGACATGCTGCAGATGGTCACCGATGGTTTCGGCCAGCAGGTGGTCTGGAACTATTCGCCCTTGGCGGGCGAGGCCGGGCGCACCGCGGGGATGACGCCGCTGTACACGGTGCCGATGGTGGCATCGCAGCGTTATATCGACGAGCGCCACATCTATTTCACCTCCTCGATGCAGGTGGTGGATTCGATGATCCAGAGCGATGGCATCGGCGGGTTCCGCAGCTGGCGCTACGGCTACGGCGAGGCGATGTACAACACTCAGGGGCGTGG
>JAYUIZ010000904.1:0-10885 GCA_043765595.1 Lysobacter sp.
TTTCCTCGGGTTGGATACGGAATGGGCCGCCGTGTGGCGGCCCATTGGGGTTGCATTGCAGCGGCGGCCGGCGGCGCCGTGTTACGGCTTGCGGCCCAGGCAGAACGATTCGACGCGGCGGGCGACGAAATCGCAGTCCTGGAACGCGATCAAGCGCAGGCCGCCGGACAGGGCAAGCGCGGCCTTGTCGATGTTCAGTTCCAGCGAACCCCACATGCCGATGATGAGGTCGTCGAAGTTGCCGAAGAACACGTCGCCGTTCGCGACTTGGTTCGTGACTTCGCACTCGTAGCCGTTGACCGACTTGCCGCTGTCCGGCCAGATGGTCGCGGAACCCGCCGTCGGGAACTTCGGCGTCTGCTTGGCGTAGCCGCGGAAGCCGGCCGGCGCGACGTACTTCATCGAGTCGACATCGGCGTCGTCCAGCGCGATCGACGTTTCCATGTCGACCAACTCGCCGAAGGTCGGGCGCACCGCGCCGAAGGCCACCGCGTTGATGCCGGTGTAATTCCCCAGGCCCAGCGGCTGGTTCGCGGTGCCCGTGCCGTAGTAGCCGGCCAGGTCCAGGGTCAGCGCCAGCGACTTCGCCAGGTTGTCGCGCAGCAGCGCTTCGGCGTCCTTGCTCGACTGCATCAGCAGGCGGCGGGTGACGTCGGTGTACGCGGCCACGGTCTTCGGCGTCAGGATGATGTTGCCCAGGCCGGCCGTCGTCTCGCTCGCATTGCCGGCCTCGCCGATCCAGAAGCCCGTGCCGCCGGACGTCTGCTTCGGGATATCGACGTTGCCGAGCAGGCCGGCCATGACGCGGCCCAGGCGCAGGATCGTCGCGCGCTTGCGCAACAGGTCGATGAAGGAACCGACCATCAGGGTCGTGTCGACCAGGTGCCCGCCGGCAGTGCCGGACATCGACGTCGACAGCGCCGCACGGCTGAAGTCACCCCCCACCGCGTGCCGCAGTACATCCGCCGGAATGCAGAAGTTGTCCGTGGTCTTGCCGGCATTGCCGGCCGCGGCTTCCGACGCGCGGAACTCCATCGCGGCCGCTTCGCGTGCGCTGCGGCTGGTCGGATCGGCCAGGGCGCGGGCGACGCGCATCAGCGAGAAGTCCGCGACTTCGCTGCGCGACAGGCCGATGTCGGCATTTCCCGTCTGTTCGTTCAGCGGCTGCGACATGCGGGTTTCCACCGCGCCCAGCAGCACCGCCTGGAATTCCGCCGGCGTCTTGCCCGACTCGACCGCTGCGCGGGCCAGCTCGGCGGCGTTGGGCGCGGCCTTGCCGTAGCGCTCGGCCATCGCGTGGATGTCCTTGACGCGGTTGCGTTCGGCGGTGACCCCGTTGCCGACGCTGGCACGCTCGCGCTCGCCGGCCTTTTCCAGCACTTCGATTTCGCGGACGATATTGCCGTCGTCGTCGACTTCTGCGCGGACCAGGTCACCCGCCGCGTTTCGCACATTCTTGATGGTCATTTTTTCGATGTTTCCCTTGTTGGCGGGTGCGACGCGCGTCGGCGGCACAGTGGAATTTTCGAGCGGTGCCGGCGCGCGATCCATTGCAGGAATGTCCGCGCTGCGGCCGATGCCGACGTCGATGTCGGCGGGAATGGGGGTAATGCTGATTTCGTACGGCTCCCAGTCGGTCGCCAGGTACACGTCGACGCCGTCGCGCTCCTCGATAAACTTGATCGCGTACACCCAGTAACCGACGGACACATGCCGCTTGATTCGGTCCTGGATGTCGGCGAAAAGCTCTTCCGCTGCCGGGTTGCGGCTGAAGCGCACCAGGGCGCGCCCCTTGCGATCGGCGTCGATCCGCGCGTTCTCGACGACACCGCGCTGCGCGTTGCTGTTGTGATTGTCCAGCAGCGGACCGCCGTTGTTCAGACGTGCCAGGCGAACGTGCGCGGGATCGTGCGACAGCACTTCGATTCCGAACCATCGTTCGACGTCCTGCGTTTCCGAACTGAATGCCAGTTCGACCGTTCGCGCCTCGACGTCGACGCTTACGACTTCGGCCGTGCGGCGCAACGGACCCTTGCTGCGAATCTCGGCGAGCCGTTGCGCGGTTCGCTGTTCGACGTTATGCGGCATCTTCTTCGGCCTTCGGTTTGTCTTCAGTTGCGGGCGCGATCTTCTGTCCCATCGCGATCTTGATGATTTCGTCGGGGATTCCGGACGCTTTCATCTGCGCGATGTCGTCGCCGATTTCCTGCCATACGACAGTCGGGTCGCGACCGCTTTCGCGGATCAGCGCGCCCGGCGATGCAAGCAAGTTATTCTTCCGGCCTTCGGCCGCCTTCATGTCTGCATTCGGATCAATCCATTCCCAGCGACGACCCTGGAATTCGTGTTCCGCGTAACGCTCGCCGCGCGCCGCGGGAAGCGCACTGCCGTCCTCGCGTTTGACCAGGTTGCGCAACAGCGCGCAGTCGAACCATCCGGCGAACACGGGTTCGGCCAGCTCTTCGATCAGCCATTCTTGCAACTCTTTGAAATGCTCGCGTTCGTCCAGCGTGCCTTGCCGGATGCTGGAAAAGTTGACGCCTTCCAAGTCTTGGGCGAGGTTGTGGTAACTCACGCCACCGCCGGCCGCGATGCTGCGCAACATCGCCTTGATGAAGATGGCGAATTCACCCGACGGATAGGTCGGGTCGAACTTGTTCAACTTCGCGCCGTTCGGAAGTACCTGAAACGTGCCGGGTTCGCCGTTGAGCTGGAATTCGTCTTCGTCGTCCGGATCGTTGTACGCCGGCCCATGCCCTTCCGGGAACTCGATAACGCCGAGCTTCGCGGCGCCGACACGGGCGTTCACGATGGCCGCGTCTTCGAACGCGCCCATTTGCTTAAGCCGGAAAAGGCCTGTCGCCATCCACGGCAGGCCGCGTTTCTGTCCGGCCATTTCCGGCCGGAACCCGTGAATGATTTCCGACGCGTCGATTCTGACGAACGTGCGGCCCGAATACGCGTATGCGTTCCAGGACCGATTCGCCGCGTTGTCGACGAAGTGATAGGCGACGGGGCGCCCGTACTTGTTGAATTCGATTCCGTGCCGGATGAAGGCGCCGTCCGCCAGGTCGAAACGGTCATAGTCGACGGGGCATCGCACGGGGTCGATGACTTGGAGCTGGAAACCGTACTTGCCCGCGTCTTTGCCGGTGATCTTGCGCAGCATGAATTCGCCATCCGTAACGGCGGAATTCACGCATTGGTTTTGCATCGCGCGCCACGACAGCTTGCCGGCGACGTCGCAGTTTGCGGGCTTCGCCCAGTCGGTCAGCGCGCGTTCAACGGCGACCTTAGCTTTCTTGTCGACCTTGCCGCCGTTCCCGCGCGCCTTCGACTGGAAGACGATGCCCGATGCCCCGACGATGTTCTGGCGGCACAGGCGCGCATACGCCCTGAAATAGTCGTTATTGAAAAGCTGTTCGCGCGAGCGCGCGACCAAGATGCGCTGGTGCGCTTGGATGATCCAGTCGGCCGGAACTGGCGTGGTTCCCCAATCTGCAGTAAGTCGGTTCACGTCGGCCGACCCGAACAGCATGCGCACGGCGGACACGGCCACGCCGCGCGCGGATCGCCGCGGATTGCGGACCGGCGACAGCGTGGCCGGCTCCGACGCTTGGGGCATCGCCGCGGGCTTGCGGCGGAATACGTCCAGGAAAGGCATTCGTTACCGTCCGATCGGACGCATGACGACAGGAATGTCGAAGAACCGCGAGCGACCGCCGGGAGTTTCTTCGTTCACAAGCTGGCGGTAGTGCCCGCGCAGCTTCAAAAGTTCGTCGATCGACATGCGTTCCAGCTCGCGTTCGCTGTCGCCGGAACGGATGCGATAGCTGCGCTGGTCAACGGTCGCGCGCTTCGCGATGACCGCTTCGATCGCATCGAGTGCGATGCGGTTCGGCGAACGAACTTCCGTGCCTGCCGGCATCGCGGCAAAGTCGACCGCTATCGTGCGCATTCCGGATTCGACGATGACTGCGTCGCCGTCATCGTTTGTCGCGCGTACCTGGTAGGCGTACACGCCCGGCGCCCATCCCGCCGTCTCTACGGCAGGCACGTCCCACACATGGCGCGCTTCTACGCGATCGGCCGTCAGGTCGATCGAAGCGGGACCGCGCAGCATCAGCACCAGCGACCACGCCGCCCCGCTGAATTCGGTACGCCACGCGGAAGCGCTGAAGTTGACGCCGGCTGCGATGATCTTCGGAACGATGTCGGGCACGCGTCCTATTTCCAGCTAGTCACCCAGTTCGCGCGGCGAGCTGCCGGCGATCGGTGTATGCGTGCAGTTTCCTTTCGCTTCGGCTTCGCATCCATTGCAGGAATGTCCGTGTCGGGATCTTCGGCGACAAGTTGCGCGGGCGTGGGTGCCGGAACGACATCCGAAGGCGGCAACGGCTCGACGACAGGATCAGGGAGGCCGGCTGCGCGAGCGGCCAACAGCGCTTGCGCGCGCGGGTGCGACATCAGCTTTTCGCGAAGTCGCTTCATCGACGGTTGCATGATCTTCAGCGCAGCCAGTGCATACACGCGACAGTCAAGTGCTTCGTTTCGCACCTTGTCGCCTTTGTGCCATTCCCTGACCGGCTGGCCTTTGACGTAATGCACGACCAGCTTTTCGGCGGTGATCTGCTTACACCATTCCGCCAGGGTGACGCCGTTGTCCTCCGCGTTTCGGTCCTCGGGAATGTGGCAGTAACCCGGCCCCGGTTCCTTCAAAGCGAGACGGCGCATAACGACCAGCTTCGCTTCGTCGACACCTACGCCGAACAGGTCGATTTTTCGCGCCTTTTTGCCCGATTGTTTCCGCATCATCTTTTCGACGATCGGACGCCCGAAGTTCGGCAGACCCTTGATGCCGAACAGGCGGCGGCCGGACTTGCCGCGCAGGTATTCATATGCACATTGCGTTCGACCGGAGCTGCCGCCGGTGTCCAGACACGCCGCCATGATGCGCATAGGTGCGCCGGTTTCGTGCGCGTATACGCAGGCAAGGAAGTCGTCCAACTCTTCCCAAACGTCACCGGCCAGCGGGTCGCCCCAAAGAACGCGATAGTCGACGCTCCAAGATTCCTCGCCGAAACCCCATGCGACGACTTCGACTTCCAGGCGATCTTCTTGCATGTCGATGCCGGCCGTCAGGTACAGGCCGCCCATCGGAACCTGCGCCGGGAATTCATATGCGCGATCCTTCAATGCATCCGGATCGCCTTGGTCGCCGGCCTGCGAATACGTCTGCGACAGTGACACGTTCGCAAAGGTCTGTAGGTCGTCCGACTTCAGTTTGTCCAGATAGTCGCGCACGATTTCGCCCAGCTTGCGCATGGTCGAATAGGCTTCCCACGCGTGATAGCTCGCGTGTCCCTTGAACGGCTTTTCCTCGCGCCACCCGCCGCCGGTCGTGTCCGCATTGCGGATTGCAGCGATGCGATGGCCGTCGCTCCACGGCTGCGCGCACGTCCCGCACACGTACACCGCAGACATCGGATCGTGGTCGTCGTGTTTCAGGTCGTCTTTCGCCGTGTCCAGGTTCGTCGACAGGCGTCCGATCCAGGAAACGTTCTCCCAGCGCAGGACTTGGTGTTCTCGGCAGTGCGGGCACGCGACCCAGAACCGCCGTTTGTCGCCAGCTTCAAACGCCTCGGCGATATAGCTTGCGTCCGCGATCGTGGGCGTGCTGATTTCGAACAGGAAGCGGTCGTCGCCGAATGTCGCCGAGCGCTGCCACAGCAGGCCAACCGGATGACCTTCCGGCGTCTTCACATAGCCGTCAACTTCGTCGCAGCCGATGAGCGGCGCCGATCTGCCGCGCATGGTCTTCGCCGAACCCGACCACGCCATCATGAGGAAGCCGCCGGGATACGACTTCATGCGCTGATTGTTGACGCCCTCGCGCCCGCGAGGCTTTGCAATGCGTCGCCGGATTCCGGGCGACGCGTCGACGAGCGGATTGAATTTAGTTTCCAGCCACGTTTGCGCGTCGGCCTGCGACGGCTGCATCATCATCTGCGACCGCGGCCGCACGTCGATCGCGTAGCCCTGCACGACCAGCAGCGCCATCGTCTTCCCGATCTGCGAGCCCCACATAAGCGTTACGCGGTAGCAGTCCGGATGCACGAACATGTCGACCGGCTCGCGCTGGATCGGCGCGTTCGCGATGCGATACGGTCCGGGAACGGCGTTGCCTTCCGGGATGCGGATATTGTCTTCCGCCCACACCGATGGCAGCAGGTCTGGCGGCGGCAGGAACATCGCGACAGCGTTGCGCGCCGCGCGCCCGACTCCCGCCGGATTGGCGAACAGCGAGACGTCAGCTTCCGTCATCGGAACCGTCGGCATCCATGTCGGCGTCGTCGTTTTCCGTCGGGTCCATCTTCGCGAGCGTTTCCAGCGTCGTGTCGATTTCGTTTAGCAGGACGCGTTTAAACTCTCTCTCGTCCAGCTCGCCCAGCAGTTGCGACGCGACCCGGCGCACGAACGCGCCGCGGAAAGCGCTTGTCGTCTCGGCGACGATGCGAGACCACACGCGTTCCATGTGGTCGACGGGCGCAAGTGCGCCCATCTGTTTCGCCAGGTCCAGTTCGGCCAGGCGAGCGGCCGCGAGTTTCTTTCTGCGGTCCAGTGTCGCGTCGTCTTGCGTGTCCTGCCCGCCCGCATCGTCGCGGGCGAGCTGTTCGCGCCAGCGCATGACGTCGGCGGTGTCGAAGACCCATTCTTTGCCGCGCTCGCCTTTCTGGTCATACGGGCACCCGGCGCGCAGCCATGCATCGACCGTCGGCAGGGAGACGCCGAAGACGTCTGCAATCTGCTTTCGGTTTACTTTCTGGCCGCGCCCCTTGGACATCGTGTTACGCCTGTTTTTCCAGTGCTGGCGCGCGGTTCAGACCGGGCGCGAAGGTGAACATAAAATCGACATTCGGATGCCTCGCACACTGCGAATCTCGCGGTGTCACAAGACCCCGCAGGCCACCCCCATCAGGAAGGACCCAAGGACTTATCCACAGCCGTTCAGGTTCACGGATCGGGCACCTTGCACGCCTCGGGCTGCACCCCTTCAGCCCCGTTGATGGTCACGCCAGTCGCCCCCGTGATGCTGCACACCAGGGCAAGGTGCGTCGCCCTGAGCGCGTGATACATGCGTGCGACTGCGACATGGTTGGACAGCAGTGCCGAGCGCTTGCCGCTTGCGGGCTGGGGCAGGTCCGGAGACTGCGCCATCTGCGCCGGGGGAATGGTCAGGTCCGGCTTCAGAACTTGCGCCGGAATTCGCTTCACGCCATGCACGCAACCCGTCGCCATCAAGGTCACAGACAGCAGGATCAGGATTCGCTTGTACATACTCGATGACCTTCCGTTCGATGATGGTGAATTGCTTGTCCTGTTCGGCCGCGGTTTCGACTCGCTGCGTTTCGGACTTCGTTGCGACCTGCGTATCGACGTGGTCGGTCTTGCGTGTGCCCTCGGCGTGATCAGCTCGCCCCGCTTCGACAGCGGTCGCCTGTTCCGCGGTATCGACATCGGCCGACCTGTCGCGCCACTCACGTCCGGCGAAGAATGCGAGGACCGTCCACACGATCAGCGCGCCGATCTTCAGATAAAGCGAATTCATCGGGCACCGCCTTCGCAGATGGCGCGTTCTTCAGCACGTCGCCGCGTCAATCCGCGGACTTCCTTGCCGCCTGCCCTGTTCCACCTGGACAGTTCGGCGCATGCACCCTTGATGTCGCCCGCATTCGCCTTGCGTTGCAGGGCCGATCCGCACATGACTTTCGGGCCGAGGTTGAAGGCCGCCGACACGAACGCGGCTTCGACGTTCGGGTGCAACTGACGCTTGATGCATCGCCGCACGATCGCCTGCGCTTCGGCCAGGTCTTCGGCCAGCAGCGCATCGCACTCGGCATCGGTGTATCGCCGCTGTTCGATGTCGGGGCCGGTATGACCATCGCAGACGGTCAACACGCCGACGATGTCGCGATAGGGCACATGCTCGCGCCCTTCCCACTTCGAAACGAGCGGGACGGCGATCGCGAGGACGGCGGAAAGAACGAGTGCGACGACGCCAAGACCGCCGGTCGTTTTGGTTTCGGAGTTGGGCGCCTTATTCACGGGTCAGGCGCTCCCACAGCGGGCGGGTCGGGTCGTGTCGATACCACACGACAGCATCGCGGACCTTGCCGACGATGAGGATGACCAGCCACAGGACCGTGAGCACCTGAATCCAATGCTCGATGGTCAGTCCGGCGAAAGTCAGCATGCCGACAGCAGCCGGCGGCAGGGTCTTGATCGTGTCGACCGCGTATTCGCGCATCCGCTTCACTCGCATAAGCCGCGAATTGCGGCCGTCGCGGGAATGATCCTGTTACGCGGTCACATGCTCCATTGCAGGCTTGTCCGCGCGCACTTTCGATGCGATTCGACGGACGTGACGTTCCGAAATTCCCAGCTTGATCGCGACGGCCGCGGGCGATGCATTCTTCGCGAGCATGTCGGCGATCGCGTCATTGCGATCATCTCGCAATGTGATTGCACACGTCGCAAGGAAGATGATGTCGCCGCCGAACATGCGTACCAATTTCACCGCGTTGCTCCATCCGACAATCGACACAAGGCGATGATCGGGCGATAGCTTCGCGGGGATGTAGATGACGGGGCGGAACGGGGTGTCGCCGTTCGTCTTCGTTCGCGGCCATCTTCGGACCAGGTCAAGCGCTGCCGGCTCGCCGATGACGTCTGCGATCTGTTGCACGCTATCGGGAAGTCGGGACATGCAGGACATCCATGCTATTAGGATATCCCCATTGTCCTGTTATCACGTAACCCGTCAACTGCCCCCGTTCGGGGATAGTGAGTTCTGATTGTCGCGGGTAAAACTCACTCGCAAGCCTTTGATTATTATAGGAATTCCGGCCTATTTCGGGCGGGTGAGTTTTAGGAGTTGCTAAATTCCCGAATAGGCTACGGAAATCAGGACAGCTCCCACTCTGACTTGTCCTGCTTTTTTGATTTTAAAAGTTTACCGGGTATTTTAGAGACTCCTAAAACTCAATATGAGATAAGCTATTGAATTATATGAAAAATAAGTGAGTTTTAGGGGGAGTTTTGGGGTAGAGTTTTAGGGGGAGTTTCACCGCCGATTTCGGCCAATTTTTCCCGCTTCGGGCAGGACAACAGGACAAATAGTGTTATTGACTTGTCCTACTGGGGCTTCGCCCACACCCTCCAGACGCGTCCGCGCGAGCGTGGGAGCCGCCCAAGAAAAACCCCGGCGCGGGGCCGGGGCTGTCGGGGTGCGGCTTGTTCGCGTTCCTACGCGTCAGTACAGCTCGCCGCCTCCGGTACCGTAGCGCGTGCCGAACACGCCGTCGACGACGTATCCGAGCGAATATTCACCGCGTGCCGTCATGTCCGCGAGTGCGTCGGCCTCTGTCCAGCCTTCGGCTTTTTTCTTCGCCAGCATGTCGAAAAGGTCGGCGACGTGGACGCATTCCGCGGCGCGCGCTTTCGCGTCCTCTTGCGGCGTGGGCGCGGCGGCAGGTGCCGGTGCCGATTCGGCGGCCTTCACCGCTTCCATCTGGCGCGCTTCAGGTGGGTTGCAGGCGGACAGGGCGATGATGGTCAGGGTTCGCATTGCCGCATCATAACGGCATCAGGCTTCCGGTTCGTCCCCGGCCAGGCGTCCGCCGACATACTCATCGGGATCAAACCCAAACCGCCGGCACAGCTGGGCCGCAGAATTAGAGCCTTGTCCGGTGGCGTCCATAACGTGAGCCCATCTGGACTGTAGATCATTGCTCAATCGCCCTGCATTGGCTACAACGCCCCAAAGTATGCGGTCATCGGCGGCGATCTTGTTTTTGACGTCGGCGGTCATCCCTCGCCCCCTGCCGGCGGGCGTGTCATGCCGAGCGGCGGGTTTTTCGGTTGCTCCCTCATGCCGGCAGCCTCACGCGCGGACAAGTGGTGCCAAACAGAAGAAAGGTTTGCGAAACCCCAGCACGGCGCATGCGGAGCCGGTAGCTGGCACCGCTTCGCAGGGGGTCTCCATGCTTTCCGCACCAACCGGCAGAGATAGCAACCAAAAACACTCGCAAAGGGTAAGCCCACCCCCATGAAGTGTTCGGCTCAATTCCGTCGCCGCGCTTCGTGAGTCGCGCAAGGCGGTGGGCTTCTCGAAAGATATTGCGCGCGGTCATCCTCCGCGCCCGCACCGCACCGAAGTCGATGACATCGGCCGACGCGAGCTGCAGCACAGTTATTGCTTCCTGTACCGCTCGCGCATTGGCCGTGTGAAAGCCCTTAATCCATGCGTCAAGCAGCTCGGACGGCTTCACCACGCCGACGCCGTTCGCTTGGCAAATTACGACGATCGCCTGCGTCAGCACCGCGTCATTGGCTGGGGCGGAAGACTTCCCGGCGGTGTAGGCATCGCGGCCCAGGTTTTCAGCCCGCACGATCTGCGCGGCCTTCGCTTCCTCGCGGCGGTTTTGCCAGCGTGCGATGACCGCTTCGCAACGCTGCATTTCGCCGTCGCGGTGCTCGATGTCGTCTGTGAAGCGCGGCGCGATGACCAGCGCGCGCAGCTCGGCGATCTTCGCCGTGAGCCTGCTGCCGACGTCCTGCCGGATGAATTCGTCGATGGTTCCGCCGGTCAGGTCGGAACGGGTCCATGTGGCGGCACGGATGATGTCGCGGATCGCTGCAATCTTCATGTCTGTCCCTTCGTTTAAACGCCCCGCACGGGGCCGATAGAGATATCCTGTCATTGTTACGCGCGTAACGCAACAGGACATGAAGACCGTTCGTCGGACAACAAAAAACCCCACCGGAGCGGGGTTTTGCCTTAGTCAGTGGCGGCCCAAGATGCGCGTTGTCGTGGGCCGCCTTA
>JAYUIZ010000905.1:0-10843 GCA_043765595.1 Lysobacter sp.
AATGGATTCAAAGCGTTCGCGACTGATATCGCTAGGATAAGATCGATTTCTCATCCAGCCATTATAGGGCCCTTAAAGATTTTGAACAGGCTCTTAAGCCTCCCAGCACGAGCTTGCGCTCCGGCTAAGGTCGATTCACGAGTGCTGCGGACCACTTTCCCATCTTCTCGCACGCGGTAACCACACAATGACAAGACGATGTTTAGGCTATCTCGACGGATTGGAAGTAGCTCTGGTGTGGAGACATAGCGAACCGGGTCCATTGCCCTATTTATGAACATGATTAGGTGGTTCCCTACCTTGTGCTTGTTCTGTACGTGGGCTAGCGCATTAAACAGGCGCTTCCACTTCGTGAGTCCGGCATCATGGTCAGGGACCTTCATGTCCGCGAGGATGTAACCGATCTCATCGCCTTTAAGTCCAGTCGTGGTTTCGGCCAAAACCTTGCAGGCGGCTTCAAGTTCAGATGATTTGAAGGGTGGAATGCGGTCCATCTTGAATAAAAGTCTAGCGCCTGAGTTAAGTCGCCCCGAAACGGGATGGCAACAGGGTGCAGCGGTCCTAGCGACAACAATCGTTCGGGTACACTTTCAAGCTCTCTGCCGTCGGCGCCTCGGCAAACCGGATCAGTGCGTTCCCTACGGTTTCGCGGATTGATCGAGATCGGCTTCGATGTTCTGCTTCATCTCGGCGATCATGGTCTGCATGATCGGCTGCATTTCTTCCATCGACAGCTGCATCGCCTGCGGCATCTTGCGCATGATGCTGCGGCCGGTGTCGCTGGCGTAGAAGGCGGTCATCGCTTCGACTTCCTCGGCGGTGAACAGCCGCGCGTAGACCTTGCGGTAGATCGGGCCGAGCGTGTCCCACGACAGGATTTTGCGCATCGATGCCCGCTGCCGGGTCATCGTCTTGTCCAGCGAGGCGCGCTGTTCAGGCGTGGCGTCTTCGCCCAGCATCTGCTGGCCCATGCTGTCGCCCATGGTTTCGATCTGTACGAACATCTCGTCCAGCGTGCGGCGCATGTCCATGGTGTCGAGCATGCGGTCGATCTGGGCGTCGGTTGGCGGTGCGGCGTGCGCGGGGGCGACGGCGCAAAGCAGCAGGCAAAGGCTGAAAAGCAAACGTGTCATGGCGTGCAGGTTCCGGGTGTGCAGGGTCTGGGCGTGAAAAGAGATCAGCGCGAGCGCTGACGCAGTTCGGTGTCGACGCCACGCTTGAGGTCGCGCAGCATCGGCAGCAGCAGGTCTTCGAGATTCTGCATCGCGGCTTCAGCGTCCTGCGCGCCGCCGATCAACCTGCGCTCCAGATCGCCCTCGTTGCCGTAGCGCGGCTGATAGCGCTGGTTCGGATCGTTGGGATCGGTGCGTTCGAAGTTGGAGGTGTAGAGGTCGCGGGTCACCGGGCCGAGCTGCTGCCAGTTGCGGCGGATCAGCACCTCGGCATCGCTGCGGTAGCGCGCCGCATCGCGGTTGCCGCTTGGCTCGTAGCGGTTGCGGTTGGTGCTGGTGGTGTCGTTGAGACTGGTGTCGCCGGTGCCGCTGAGCTTGCCGCGGACCGTCTGTAGCAGGGCTTCGACTTCGCGGACCGATTTGTCGCGCGCCTGGGTTTCGTTAGCGTAGGCCGCGGGCGACTGCTTGCCGAAGCCGCCGTAGGCCGCAGCAGGATTGCCGCCGCCGTAGCTTGCAGTGGGAGCGGCGCGATAACCGCCGCCGCCGCCGACGAGGGCAGCGTCTCCGCCGCTGCCGACCGATGCGGGATCCTGCGCGAAGGCGGCGAACGACGCCATGGCCGTGCAGCCTGCGACAAGCGCGGCGGACAAGAGCGTGTGACGGATCATGGCCGTTCCTCCTAGTTGGCCTTGCATCATCGTGCAGCCGGGAAAGCCGGTCAAATGATCGGCCAAGACCTGCCGGCGTCAGGCCAAGTACGGCGTACGGGGATACGGTGCCGCTACAATCGCCGGCGGAGGGCAGCACCGTGGACGAAGACATCACCATTCCCGAATCCGAGCTGGTCGAGCGCTTCGTGCGCGCGTCCGGCCCGGGCGGGCAGAACGTCAATAAGGTATCGACCGCGGTAGAACTGCGGTTCGACGTGGCGCAGTCGGCGGTATTGCCGGAGGCGGTCCGCGAGCGTCTGCTTGCGCGACGCGACCGCCGCGTGACCCTGGACGGCGTGCTGGTGATCAGCGCCCAGCGCTTCCGCACTCAGGACCGCAACCGCGAGGACGCGCGCGCGCGCCTGGCCGCCTTCGTGGCGACCGGCACCAAGGCGCCGACGCCGCGGGTGGCGACCAAGCCGTCGCGGGCCGCGAAAAAACGCCGCCTCGAAGACAAACGCCAGCGTGCTGGCCGCAAACGCGACCGAGCGACCAAGGAATGGGACTGACATGACGGAAGATCGCCCCGCGGGCAACGAGACGATGCCGGAGCTGCTGGCATCGACGCTGCCGCCACGCCTGCCACGGACGCGGTCGAGCCGCTTTACCCGCTGTGTGGCGCGGTCGGTGCTGCGCACGTGCGGCTGGCGGATCGTTGGCGCGTTCCCGGATCTACCCAAGGCGGTGCTGATAGGCGCCCCGCATTCGTCCAACTGGGACGGGCTCTGGGCACTCCTCGTCAAGGTCGCGCTGGGGGTGGAGGTCCGCATCTTCGCCAAGCACCAGTTGTTCTGGTGGCCGCTCGGCCCGCTGCTGCGCCGGCTGGGCGTGATGGAGGTCAACCGCAGCGCGACCGGCGGCTTCGTCGAACAGATCATCGACCGCTTCGGGCATGAGGAGCAGCTGTGGGTCGGCATCGCCCCGGAAGGCACCCGCAAACGCGTGAAGCGCTGGAAGACCGGGTTCTGGAAGATCGCCAAGGGCGCCGGCGTGCCGGTGGTGCCGGCGTATTTCCACTATCCGGACAAGATCATCGGGTTCGGCGAGCCCTTCATGCTCAGCGACGACATGGAGGCCGACATGGCCCGCATCCGCGCGTGGTACGCGCCATGGCGGGGGCGAAACCGCGGGGTGTGACGCGATGCGGCGCCGGTCGCACTGGATTTGTGCCGGCCTTCCCTTATTCTTGCGTTGGCTGCCCATTCATGGGGCCACCTTTACCCCCGGGGATATCCGATGGCGTCACTGAAGAAGATTCTGGAAGCGGCCAGGCTGATCGAGCGGACCGAAGTGCCCGAGCGCGACTTAAACCAGCGCGACTTAAACCAGCGCGATTCCGGCCCGGCCGGAGACGCCGACATCGACGCCATCATCCGCCGCGCAGCGCAGGCAGAAGCGCCGCCGCCCCTGCCGCATGCCGACGACAGCGCCTCTGGCGACACCGATGTCAGGGCCAGCGACGTTGTCGGCGTGGAGGAAGGATTGACCTTCGCCGATATCTACGACCGCCAGGGCGTGGCCCAAGCCCAGTTCCCGGTGGAGCGCCTGCTGAAGCTGGTGGACGGGCTGCGCGCGCTGGATCCCACCACCCGCCGCGCGGCGATCACCGCCATGGACGTCGCCGACGAAACCTGGTCGATGGACGATGTGCTGGCCGACGCCGATGCCAAGATGGCCGCCCTGCGCGGGCATCAACGTCAGATGCACGGGGCTGCGGACGGCGTGGTGCAGGCCAACCGCGAGCGCGTCGCCGCGCTGGAAAGCAGCCGCGACGGCCGTCTGACCGAGCTGCGACAGCAGATCGCCGCGCTGGAAGCACAGATCCAGGACGCCGTGGGCAGCACCGCAGCCGATGTCGCCAAGCTGCAGTCGGAATCGGAATCGAACAAGGCGGCACTGCTGCGCGAAACCCAGCGCATCGACGCTCACATCCTCAATCTGGAGGAGCTGGCCGCCCAGTTCCGCCCGCCGGCGAACTGATCGCCGGCTGTCTCTCATCAATCTTTCGTTGTTCGTACGTCTCAGGAGTGCCTCATGGCCATCAAACTCACCCCGTTCGCCAAGCTGCTGATTGGCGCGATTGTCCTGGTCGGCAGCGGCTCGGTGCTGTGGAATCTGTACAAGAACCGCAAGGCCGACGGCGGCGATGAAGGCGCCGTGGCCACCGCGCAGACCGACAGTGGCAAACCGGTTGCAACCGGCAGCAACGCTGGCAGGGGCGATGGCCCGCTTGGTTCGTCCGGCAACCCGCTGAAGGTCAGCATCGTCAGCTTCCACGGTTACGCGCCGGCGCTGGTGGCCAACGGCCAGAGCCTGAAGACCGAATCCGGCTCGCTGTTCGACCGTGAAGGCCTGAACGTGGAGTTCGTGATTCAGGACGATATCCCGACCCTTTCCACCATCTTCGAGGCCGGCACCGCGCAGTGCGCGTGGCGCACCTCGGATTTCTGGGCGCAGGAGCAGCCGAACCTGCGCAACAGCGGCCACGATGCCAAGGCCGTCATGATCGTCGACAACACCCGCGGCGCCGACGCCATCATCGCCAGGGATCCCGCGATCCGCAGCGTCGAAGACTTGGCCGGCAAGAAACTCGCCATGCTGCAGTTCACGCCGTCGCACGGCATGTCGATCGACGCGATCGATAATTCGTCGCTGTCGGCGCGCAAGAAGCAGACCGTCGAATACGTCTACATCGCCGCCGAAGATGGCCTAGCCGGCGTGCGCGCCGCGCTGGAATCGGGCAGCGTCGATGCTGCCGCGCTGTGGGACCCGGACCTCTCGCTCGCGCTGCGCGCGACCAAGGGACACGTGGTGTATTCGACCAAGACCGCATCGAATTTGATCTTCGACGTGATCGTCTGCGACCAGCGCGTGCTAGACAATCCGCAGGGCCGCGAGGCGGTGCAGAAACTCGTCAACGGCTGGATGAAGGGCGTGGACGCGGCCAAGGCCAACCCCGATCAGGCGGTCGACGCGCTGGTGAAGACTGAGGAATTCTTCACCCTGCTGGCCAAGGATGAAGGCAAGCCGTTCGTGAAGAAGCTCTTCGACAACCTGCTGTGGACCGGCGTGGCCGACAACGCGCGCATCCTCGGCATGTCCGGCGGTACCAACCATTACGAGCGCGTCTATCAGCGCTTCGACCAGATCTACCGCGCCGCGGGCGCGCTGGCCAATCCGAAGTCGCCGGTGATCGCCCCGCAGGACAGCTTCGACACCAGCTTCATCCGCAAGCTCTACGACGCCAGCACCTCGGCGCAGGTCGAGGCGAAGAAGGTCGAGACCTATACCGCCGTCGAGCGCGAGGAAGCCGTACAGGCGCCGGCCACGGTGACCAAGCCGGTGATCGTGAATTTCGGCAGCGGCCAGTCGGCGCTGACCAAGCGCTCCGAGAAGACCATCGACATCGACATGGTGCCGTTCATCGAGAACAACGGCAGTGCGTATTTCGAGATCAGCGGCAATACCGACAGCACCGGCAATCTCGCGGTCAACAATCGCCTGTCGCAGGCGCGCGCCGAAGCGGTGGTCGACTATCTCAGCAAGCAGTGGGAGTTCCCGCGCGAGCGCTTCAAGATCATCGGCAACGGTCCCAACAAACCGCTGTGCGACGAGAACAATCCCGGCGCTGAAGGCGTGGACCTCGACGCCTGCCGCGAAATGAACCGCTCGACCCGCATCGCGGTGTTCGGGGCGCGTCCCTGATGGCCAACGGCTGGAACCCGTATGCCGCCCTGCCCGGTGGGCTGCGGCGGCAACTGGGCATCGCCGGCATCGCCGCGGTGCTGCTGGTCTGGTTCGGGCTGAGCGCCAGCGGCTGGATCAGCGCCAACAAACTGCCGTCGCCGGTGTCGGTGGTGAAGGCACTGGTCTATTTGACCTGGAGTGACGGCAAGAGCCTGCTGTTCGACGCCACGCTGTGGTCGGTGGGTCGCGTCGCCGCGGCCGGCGTGCTGGTGGTGGTGGTCGGCGTGCCGCTGGGCATCTTCATGGGCGCGTCGCCGAAGTTGAACGCGCTGCTGTCGCCGCTGATCGATCCCTTCCGCTCGGCGCCGGTGGTCGCGCTGTTGCCGATCCTGGTGATGTGGCTGGGCATCGGCGAAACCATGAAGGTCACGTTTCTGTTTCTCGGCGCCGTGGTCTATCTGGTGCCGATGGTGCGCGATGCCATCCAGGCGGTGCCGCAGAGCTACTGGACCGGCGCGCGCGATCTCGGCGCCACGCCGTGGGAATGCATCCGCCACGCGGTGGTGCCGATCGCGATGCCGCGCATCGCCGACGCCATCATTGTCAGCGTCTCGGTGATGTGGACTTACATTACAGTCGCCGAATACGTGAACGCGAAAGTCGGTCTGGGCCAGCTGATCCAGAACGCGCGGCGTTTCAGCGCGATGGACCACGTGTTCGCCGGCATCGCGGTGATCATCGCGCTGGCGCTGATCACCTATCAACTGATGCGTGCGGTCAAAGCCCGCCTGTACCCGTGGGAGACGCAGGCATGAGCGCCACCACTGCAGTGAATAATGTTTCCGCGCCAGCGACGCCCGCGGTCATCGCCCTCGATCGCATCGTCCAGGAATATCCGCGCCCCGAAGGCGGCGTGAACCGTGTTGTCGACGATCTGACCCTGCGTTTCACCGGCCCAAGCATCAACATGCTGCTCGGCCCGTCGGGCTGCGGCAAAAGCACGCTGCTGTACATGATGGGCGGCGTGCGCCCGCAGAACACCAACATGCCTACCAGCGGCACGATCAGCATCGACGGCGCGCCCTGCACCGACGCCCACGACGACGCGGTGATGGTGTTCCAGCGTTACGCCAACCGTCCCGACCTCAGCGTTTACGACAACGCTGCGTTCCCGTTCCGGCTGAAGCTGTGGCGTGATCGCATTCCGTCCGCGGAGCGTCACGACAAGGTCATGCACATGCTTGAAGCGGTGGGCCTGGCCGACAAGGCCAAGCTGCATCCGAGCCAGCTGTCCGGCGGGCAGAATCAGCGCATCGCACTGGCGCGTTCGCTGATGCTGCGTCCGCGCATTCTGCTGATGGACGAGCCCTTCGGCGCGCTGGACGCGCAGACCCGCGAGGAAATGCAGAAACTACTGGTGAAGCTGTATCACGAATATCCGTGCCTGATCGTGTTCGTCACCCACGACGTGACCGAAGCGTTGTTGCTGGGCGATCGCGTGGTGGTGCTGTCGACGCAGCCGGCGCGGATTGCCGACGACTTCGAGATCGCAACGCCCAAACCGCGCGACAGCGGCTGGCTGCGCATGCCCGAAGCGGCCGCGCTGGAACAGCGCATCCTCAGCCGGTTGCACCAGGCGGCCGGCAAGGGCAACGTGCGCGTGACGGTCTGATGGGACGGAACTGACCGGCATGAAACAAAGCCCGAAGCCCGTGAGTTATCTGCGCGCCTGGCTCACCAGCCAGACCAATATGATGACCGTGCTCGGCGGCGGCCTGTTGGCGACCATCGCGTCGATCCCGGCCGGCGGCGTGGGCGCGCTAGGCGCGCTGGTGGTGCTGGGCGCGGTGCAGGTGCTGGCCGCGCTGGTCATTCCCGATCTGTCCACGTTCCGCAGCAAGGTCGACCGCAATGCGCGCCGCGCCGCCATCGATCAGCGCCGCGCGCAGCTGCAGCACGAGTTGTTCCAGCTGCACGGTGGCCTGGAGCGCGTGGCGGGCATGGCGATGTGGCAGAAATATCAGTCCGTCGTCGAACGCGCGACGGTGCTGTATCGCATCGCCGGCGAGGCGGAGAGTCAGCTGTCTTACGACGACGCCGAGCGCGTTGACAAGGCCTCGGTCGATTATCTGGCGCTGTGGCTGGCCGACGCGACGATCACGGACCGGCTGCGCAGCGGTGAGGAAGCCACCGTCGACCGCCGCCTGCGCGAAGCGGAAAAAGCGCTGGCCGACGTCGATGTCTCCGACCCGCGCTACCGTCATCTGAAGATGGCGCGCGACGATTATCTTGCCATCAAGCTGCGCCACGGCGGGCTGGTCGCGCGGCAGATGTCGATCGAAGCGGCGCTGGTGTCGCTGCCCGACCAGGTCGAAGAGATCTACCAGATGGTCGTCGCCAGCCCGTATTCCAGTGTGCTCGGCTCCAAGCTCGGCGAGTCGCTGTCGCGGCTGCAGCTGGAGGAGGACATCGAGTTGGAGCTGTCGCAGAACGATCTGGACAGCCACTATTTCCAGACCGGCGCGGCAGCCTCCAGCAGGCAGGCCAAGGCCGCGAAACAATCCGCCAATACGCAATGATTACCGCGGCAATCATCATCGCGCGATGATTCAATCGACGATTCAATTTTCCACCAGGAGACCCTCATGAGCCTCAATCTCTTCACACGCCTCGGCAATCTCGTCCGCGGATTCATGTCGCTGTTTGTCAGCGGCATCGAACAGCAGCACCCGGAGATCGCCTACGAAAACGCGATCAACACCATGGTCGAGAAATACAACAAGCTCAAGAACGCCACCGCCGGACTGATCCGCCTGCGCGAGGACGCCGCCGACCGCCTGCAGAAAGCGCAGGCGCAGCAGCACGAACTCAGCGCCATGCTGGAACAGGCGATGGCCGAAGGCCAGGACGACATCGCGGTGGAACTGATCGAGCGCAAGGACGCGGTCGACGCGGAAATCGCCTCGCTGCAGGCCGAGATGGAAGCTGCGGAAAAAGATGTCAGCACCGCCAAGACCGCGCTGACTGAAGTCAAGGGCGAGATCGCAAAGCTCAAGACCGAGAAGGACCGCATGCTCGCCAAGATGCAGAGCGCGCAGGCACGGACCCGGATCAACGACCAGCTCGAAGGCCTGTCGGTGGATGCCGAGTTACGCGCGCTGGAGAACGTCCGCACCGGCATCAAGGACACCATCGCCAAGGCCAAGCTGGGCGACGAACTGCGCGAATCCGATCTGGACGTGCGCCTGAAATCGCTGCGCACCAACAGCAGCAAGGCGAGCGCGCGCAACAAGCTCGAAGCGTTGAAGAAAGAGCGTGCGGGCCAGGCTGGCGCGGATCGGACGATCTGATTATTTCGTTGCCATCGCGAACCTTCATTGTCATCCCGAATCCGGCGAAGCAGGTGAGGGATCTGCTGCTGCACGGTATCGACTGAAAACAGATCCCTCCATGGGCTTGGCCCCTGTTCGGGATGACAGTTTTTTTGCGTTACCTCCATTGCTGATCGCATCCACGGACACACCATGACCACCCTCAACAGCGTCGCACTTCCGCCCTGGGCCGACGAACTCAAGCGTCGCTATCTCGCTGGCGAGGCCGGGCTGTTCGTGGTCCACGGCAACGTCCACGACGCCATCGCCCACGACAGCAAGCTGCTGCCGTTCGTCGAATTCCTGCATACCGTCGTGCTGGCCGCCAAGCCGCAGCGTTACGAACTCGCGCTTCGCCACGCCGGCATCAAGCAACACGGCGTCAACGGCAAAGTGCTGGAGCTGGGCGAGACGCTGCTCGAAAACATCGGTCATCTGGAAACGCGGATGCGCGCCGGCGAAGGTGTGGCGCTGGTGCTGCCGCACGCGGGCGATCTGGTGCCGAATGCGGAGACTACGTTCCTCAGCACCGACGAGCGCGGCCTGCTGGAGATCCTCCACGACTGGTCGCTCAGTGGCCTGCTGCTGCAGCGCAACCACATCGTCGTGCTGATCTGCGCGTCGCTGGCGGAACTGCATCCCTCGCTCAACACCAATCCGCGCATCGCCGCGATCGAGGTTACATTTCCGGATGAGGCCGCGCGCGCACGTCTGGTTGCGCAGTCCGCGCCGCACATGTCGCCGGAACAGCAGGCGCTGGTCGCCAAGCACACCGCCGGCCTGCGGCTGCTGGAGATCGACAGCATCGTCGCGGAGCGTCCTGCCGCTGGGCTGTCGGACGAAGAACGCAAGGCGCTCGCGCTGCAGCTGCTGGGCGATGCGCCCGATGCGCAACAGCGTGCCGCCATGTACGCGGGCGTGACCGCGGGCAAGACCCGCGAGGAAATCGCATTCCTGATCCTCGGCCGCGCGACCATGCCTGAGGAAAACAAGGATGATCCCGTCGATGCGATGCTGCGCATCATCAACACCCGCAAGCGCGAGATCATCCAGCGCTCCTGCGGCGATCTGATCGAATTCCTCGATCCCAGCTACGGTCTCGATGCGGTCGGCGGTTACGACCAGATCAAGCAGGAGCTGATGAAGATCGCGGCGACCATCAAGACCGGCGACCGCCGGCTGGCGCCGATGGGCCTGCTCGCGGTCGGTCCGATGGGCGTGGGCAAGACCTTCGTCATCAAGGCGTTTCTGAAGGAAGCCGGCTTGCCGGGCGTGGTGCTGAAGAACTTCCGCTCGAAGTGGGTGGGCTCGACCGAATCCAACCTTGAGCGCGTGCTCAAGATCATCCGCGCGATGAGCCCGATCGCGCTGGTCATCGACGAAGGCGACCGCAGCTTCGGCAGCGGCGAAGGCGGCGAGACCGACGGCGGCACATCCTCGCGGGTCATCGCACGGATCAAGGACTTCATGTCCGACACCGACAACCGCGGCCATGTGCTGACGATCCTGATGACCAATCGCCCCGACAAGCTCGACGTCGACATCAAACGCCCGGGCCGCCTTGATCGCAAGATCCCGTTCTTCTACGCCGATAACGGCGCCGACCGCATGCATGTGGTGCGCGCGATCCTCAAGCGCGGCGGCGCACCGCTGCCTGCCGATGCCGATGCCGCACTGATCGAAGCACTGGATCCGCTCGACGGGTATTCCAACGCCGATCTGGAAGCCATTGCGCTGCTGGCGCTGGATCTGGCGCGCGAAGATGCCGTCACGACGGAGAGCGGTGGTGGCAACGTCGTCGGCAACGGTTTGACCACGGACCACCTGCGTCGCGCCATCGCCGATTTCATTCCGCCGCAGCACATCGATACCATCCAACTGATGGAACTGCTGGCGGTGCAGG
>JAYUIZ010000906.1:0-1211 GCA_043765595.1 Lysobacter sp.
GCGCGCAGCGGTCAAAGTGTCACTTGACGATCTTGGCCACCACGCCGGCACCGACCGTACGGCCGCCTTCGCGAATCGCGAAGCGCAGACCTTCGTCCATCGCCACCGGATTGATCAGGCTCACCACCATCTTCACGTTGTCGCCCGGCATCACCATCTCCACGCCTTCCGGAAGCTCGCAAGCGCCCGTGATATCCGTGGTGCGGAAGTAGAACTGCGGACGGTAACCCTTGAAGAACGGCGTGTGACGGCCACCCTCGTCCTTCGACAGCACATACACCTCGGCTTCGAAGTCCGTGTGCGGCGCGATCGAACCGGGCTTGCACAGCACTTGGCCGCGCTCCACGTCGTCGCGCTTTGTGCCGCGAAGCAGCAGGCCCGCGTTGTCGCCCGCCTGGCCCTGATCCAGCAGCTTGCGGAACATTTCCACGCCCGTCACCGTCGTCTTCTGCGTCGCACGGATACCCACGATCTCGATTTCGTCGCCAACCTTCACGATGCCGCGCTCGATACGACCCGTCACCACCGTGCCGCGGCCCGAAATCGAGAACACGTCTTCCACAGGCATCAGGAACGGCTTGTCGATGTCGCGCTCAGGCTGCGGAATCCACGTGTCCAGCGCTTCCACCAGCTTCAGAATCGACGGCACACCGATATCGGTCTGGTCGCCTTCCAGCGCCGAACGCGCCGAACCGGTGATCACCGGCGTATCGTCGCCCGGGAAATCGTACTTGCTCAGCAACTCGCGGACTTCCATCTCCACCAGCTCCAGCAGCTCGGCGTCGTCCACCAGGTCCGCCTTGTTCAGGTAGACCACGATGTACGGCACACCGACCTGACGGGCCAGCAGAATGTGTTCGCGCGTCTGCGGCATCGGGCCGTCAGCGGCCGAACACACCAGAATCGCGCCGTCCATCTGCGCAGCGCCCGTGATCATGTTCTTCACATAATCAGCGTGACCCGGGCAATCCACGTGCGCGTAATGACGGTTCGCGGATTCATATTCCACGTGCGCCGTCGAAATCGTGATGCCGCGCGCCTTCTCTTCCGGCGCCGCGTCGATCTGGTCGTACGCCTTGAACTCGCCGCCGAAACGTTCCGCGCCGATCTTCGTCAGCGCCGCCGTCAGCGTCGTCTTGCCGTGGTCAACGTGACCGATCGTTCCCACATTCACGTGAGGCTTGGTGCGCTCGAACTTACCCTTTGCCATG
>JAYUIZ010000907.1:0-3489 GCA_043765595.1 Lysobacter sp.
GCACGCCCAACACACCGGCCTCGGCGCAGTTGGGCGCGGCTTCCGGCGGCGGCGGTTCGGGAAACAGGCAGCGGTAGCACGGCGCATGGCCGCGATGACGGCCGGCATCGAATACGCTGGTCTGTCCCTCGAAACGGTGCACTGCGCCGTAGACCAGCGGCTTGCCGAGTTTCACGCAGGCATCATTGAGCAGGTAGCGCGCTGGGAAATTGTCGGCGCCGTCGACCACCACATCCACAGCTTCAAGCAGGCGTTCAACATTCGCGCTGCTGACACGCTCGGCGACGGCCTCAACGCGCGTGCGCGGATTCAGCGCCGACAATGTCCGCGCGGCGGAGTCGACCTTCGGCGTGCCGATGCTCGATTCAGTGTGCAGGATCTGCCTCTGCAGATTGCTGCGGTCGACCACATCATCGTCAGCGATGCGCAGCGTGCCGACACCGGCTGCCGCAAGATAGTACGCAGCGGGAGAACCCAGCCCGCCCGCGCCGATCAGCAGCACGCGTGCGGCTTCAAGCTTGCGTTGTCCATCCACACCCACCTGCGGCAGCCGCAGATGGCGCGAATAGCGTTCTGCGAAATCCCGATCAAAGCCTGTATCGATATTGACGACCGGCTTGACCAGCGGTAGCGATTCGTCTGCCCATCGCGTGGTGCCGCCCGCGACCGATGCGACGGTCGCATAACCCTGCGCCGCCAGCGCCTCGGCGGTGCGCAGCGAGCGCATTCCGCCCTGGCAGATCAACAGTATTTCAACATCGCGATCCGGCAGATGCGCAGCCGCATCGGTGATCAGTGCATCCTTTGCGACACCGCGCGCGCCCTCGGCCATGCCCAGCGCGCGCTCGTGCGCCTCACGCACGTCGATCAGCACCGCGCCGTGGCGCTGGCGGCCCATGGCGTCTTCCGGCGCGATCTCGCGAACGCTCATCACACCTTGCCCATCATGCTATCGCCTGGATGTAAGCGAAGCTCATTCCAGCGTGTCCGCATGGGCCGCGTCCGTCTGCACCAACGACATATCGCGGGTATTTTTCTGCACGGCGATCGATGCGAACAGGCTCATCATGAAAGCGATCGCATAAAAGCCTTTCTCGGTCGCCAGCATTTCCGCATTCCACAGGCCGATGACCAGCAACAGAATCGAAAGCAGCGTGGAAAACCAACTCAAGCCGTAATAGATATTCGTGACCGGAATGCCTTCAAGCCGATCGCGAACTGCCTTTTGCACCGAGACGGCGGAGAACAGCCCGTACATCAGCACCGTGAAGTAATACCCTTTCTCGTTGAGCAGCATCGGCGCGTTCCACAGTGCGACGAGATAAGCGAGCATTCCCACCAGCAAAGCGGTCCACGATGCGCCGATGAACGCCGCTGAAGGCCGACCAGTGATGCGATTCGTTCTCACGTAAACAACTCCTGTTTCATGCGATGTGATGAAAGCGGTGTGATAAAGGCGGTCCAAACATGGACCCCGGATTGCCAGCGACCTGACGGTACCGATATTAGTTCGGCGGAGGACACAATCGAGAGGCGACTCTGACGGTATAGAAGAACGCGACCAAGGGTATCGAATGAGAGGCTGAAAGCTCCACCATACTTTCAATATGTCAGGACATCGACGGAGCTTCCCTTTTCGAGCATCAGCTCGCCTTCGCCCAATACGATCAATGCATCGCTGTCGGCCGCCGCACGCATGCGATGCGAGCCGTCCGCCGGATTGGGTTCGACGTGCAGACGGCCTTCGTCGTCGCAGGACAGCCGCCCGCGGAGGAATTCCAGACGGTCATGGGTCTTGCGCCACTCCGTGCCCAGGCGCGCGCGCAGACGCGGGCGCGGCTCGATGCGGCCCTGCAGGCCGTCCAGCAGCGCGCGGCCCAGGGTGAGCCAGGTCGCCAACACCGAGACAGGATTGCCCGGCAGGCACAGGAACAGCGACTCGCCCAGCCTGCCGCCATCCGCGAACAGCACCGGCATGCCGGGCTTCATCCGCACCTTCCAGAAATGCACATCGCCTTCGGCCTGCAGCAGCGCGGGGATGTGATCCTTCTCGCCAGCGGACACGCCGCCGCAGGTGATGACCACGTCGAACGCATGTCCGGCGTGGCGCAAACCCGCATCGATCGCGGCGGGATTGTCGGTGAGGTTCGGCCACGCCACCGGCTCGTAACCGTCGGCGCGCAGCAGGCCCATCAGCAGTTCGCGATTGCTGTTGTACAGCTCGCCCGGCCGCAGCGGCAGGCCGGGTTCGACCAATTCATCGCCGGTAGTGAAGATTGCAACGGTCGGCCGCCGCACCACGTCGAGACGATCCATGCCCTGCCCCGCGGCCAGCGCGATCCGCGAAGGCGTCAACACCTGGCCTGCAGCGAGCAACGCATCGCCGATCCGCACGTCTTCACCGGCGCGACGCACGTGCTGGCCGGCTTTCGGCGTTTGCAGCACGCGCACTGACTCGCCGTCGAGACGGGTATTTTCCTTGATGACGATGGTGTCGGCGCCTGCAGGCAGCGGCGCGCCGGTGGTGATGCGCACGCATTCGCCGGCGCCGACGCTCAAGTCCTGCGTTCGACCAGCGAACTGCTCGCCCACCAATGCCAGCAATGTTTCGCCATCGGCCTTGAGATCGGCATGACGCACGGCAAAGCCGTCCATCGCCGAATTGTCGAAGCCGGGCTGCGCCAGCGTGGCCACCAGCGGCTGCGCGAGCACGCGTCCGTGCGCTCTGGCGAGCGTCACCTGCTCAGCCGGTAGACGGCGACGCGTGGCGACGTCGTCGAGGATGCGGCGGGCGTCGTTGAAAGCGATGCGGGTGGGAAAGGTCATGGCGATGCGTGGTCCGAAGCGATGCCGGCAGCGTCGAGGCCGGCGGCTTCAAGGTCTGCCGGCGTGTTGAGGTTACCGAAGCGGAAGCCGGAGAACACCACCGCCGACATCCCCAGCGTGGCCTGCAGGGCATGCACGGCGTATATGCGGGTGGACAGCGCATCTGCGCAGGCCATGCGCAATGCATCGCGGCGCCACAGCGCCACCAGCGGCTGCGCGCCGTCGTCGTCGATCGCATACGCACCATCTTCGCCGCGCATCGTCGCCAGCGTGCGCAGCAGGCAATCGTTGGTGCCCACCAGATCCACCGGCAGCGTGAACAGCCAAGGGCTTTCGCAGGCGTTCGCAAGGGCGTCGAGGCCGCCGAGCGGTCCGGCGTCGGCGATGCGGTCGGCAACAGCGATCAAGCTGTGCGCAGCGTAGCGCTCGAGATTCCGATTGGCCGAGATCAGCAGCGCGGCGACTTCATCCGAGAACCTGCGCCGCCAACGCAACACCTGCGGCACGCCATCGCGTTCGAGCCAAGCCTTGTCGATGCCGCCGAGGCGCGAGGCCTTGCCGCCTGCGAGTAGACCGAGGGTGATGTTGTTGGCGGGGATTGCAGTCAACATATGACGTATGAATCCCTGTCATCCCGAACGAGGGCGAAGACCGAGGAGGGAT
>JAYUIZ010000908.1:0-1211 GCA_043765595.1 Lysobacter sp.
TACGAGGAAGCCCTCGACAAATGGATCGCGCAGCGCAAACTCGCCAAGCTGGCTGAGCTGTGGACGAAGGGGTTCGAGCTGGACTGGCGCAAGTTCCACGGCAGGCACACGCCGCCGCGGATGCATCTGCCGACCTATCCGTTCGCGAAGGACAGATACTGGATCGATCCGATCAAGGGACTGTTCTCGAACGTCGTCCCCTTGGGTGCTGCTTCCAGGACCGGCGCTGTAGGCGCGGTCGCCGGCAACGCATTGCATCCGCTGCTGCGCGAAAACACCTCCGATCTCGATCAGCTGCGCTATTCGTCGCTGTTCCAGACAGACGAACCGTTTGTTGTCGGCCATGCCGACGGCGCTGGCGCGCAGCTGCCGCCGTCGGTGCTTCTGGACATGGCGCGCGCGGCGGTCGCCTGTGCCAAGCGCGTGTCGCCAACCGACGCGGCGGTCGAACTGAGCGAAGTGCGCTTCGCGTCGCCCTTCGTGGTCGACGGTGCGACCGTGGTGCACATCGCGCTGTATCCCTCAAGCGAACACGACGACGTTGACTTCGACATCTTCAGCGGTGAAGCCGAAAAAGAATACGTGCACGCGCAGGGCCGCGGCCGGCTGCTGCCGACGCAGGCCGGTACGCAGGCCGATGCGCAGAGTGATCCGCAGACCGTACTGGTCGCCTTCGCCGCCGCCTCCGTGCTCGAAAAACCCGGTGCCATCGCGCTGCCCGAACCGGCCGCGGTGCCTGCGATCGTCGGCGGTCCGCTGTCGAAGCCGAACGCTTCGCGCCTGCCGACGCTGGATGCGACGATATCCATTGCGGCGACGCCCGCTGCACTGGCGACTAACCGGACGACCGTCCAGGCGAATGCTGTTTCGTCAATCGATGTCTCACCGAATACCGCGTCGCTGAGCCCCGCGTCGGCCGCGCAGGACGTGCGCGGCTTCCTCAAGCGTTCGCTGGCGCAGGCGCTGTATCTCGACGAGGCGAATATCGACGACGACCGTCCCTTCGTCGATCTGGGTCTGGATTCGATTGTCGGCGTGGAATGGGTCAAGAGCATCAACAAAGGCCTGGGCCTGGAGATCGGCGCGACCCGCGTTTACGACTACACCAGCCTCACGGCGCTGGGCGCGTTCGTCGAAAGTCAGTTGTCCGCGATGTCTACCGCGCCAACGGCACCCGTGCAAGCCGTCACGCGCCCGGCGAGCATGATAGA
>JAYUIZ010000909.1:0-1211 GCA_043765595.1 Lysobacter sp.
GTGCGCGGCAAGGCGATACTGTATGCGGACGTGATAACGCGCTCGATGAAGCTGGCGCTGGACGAGACCGCGCGCCGCCGCGAGAAGCAGCTGGAATACAACGCCGAACACGGCATCGTGCCGACCTCGATCGTGCGCCAGATCATGGACGTGATGGAGGGCGCGCGCAGCGAGCAGGCGCCGGGCGAACGACGCGGGCGCGGCAAGACCCAGCGCGTGGCCGAGCCGGTCGAAGACTATGCTGCGATGCCGCCCGCAAAATTGACGGCGAAGCTCGCGGCGCTGGAGCAGAAGATGTACCAGCACGCGCGCGATCTGGAATTCGAGGACGCCGCGCAGGTGCGCGACGAAATCCGCAAGCTCAAGGAAGCGAGTCTGGGATGAGCGCAGCGGCGCCGGGTTCGGGGTTTCCGCGCCTCGGCTGGCTGGGGGCGCTCTGGCTGCTGGCGTATCTGCCGACGTACCACTCGGCCTACGGCACGCGCAACTTCCTTTTCCTGTGCAATATCGGCGTGATCCTGACCGCGATCGGGCTGATCGCCCGCAGCCGGCTGCTGCTGTCCAGCCAGGCCATCGCTGCGCCCATCATCGCCCTGGTCTGGGCGCTGGATGTCGGCTGGAAGCTCGCCACCGGCGATTTCCTGTTCGGCGGCGCGTCCTACATGTGGGACGCTGCCTATCCGCTGTTCGCGCGACTGCTATCGCTGTACCACATCGCCTGGCCGCTGCTGCTGTGGTGCGTGATGCGGCGCGTCGGCTACGACCCGCGCGGCTGGCCGCTGCAGGCGGGCATCGCGGCCTTGGCCCTCATCGCCGGGCGGCTGCTGGCGCCGGCCGTGGAGAACATCAACTTCACCTGGACCGACCCGTTCTTCGGCCGTCAATTCGGCCCCGCGGCGCTGCACCTCGCGTTCTGCTGGACATTGCTGTCCGGGATCGCCTACGGCGCCACCCACTGGCTGCTGCGGCGGATGTTTCCTGCTGGGGCAGGGGATGCGGCAGCGAAACATGGTTCCGTCCCCCGCAATCAAGTGTTACGATAGTGGCCCTTTCGGGTTGGCAACAAAGACTCGACGGGCGGTTAGCTCAGCGGTAGAGCACTACCTTGACATGGTAGGGGTCACAGGTTCGAACCCTGTACCGCCCACCACTACTCAGTGGTTCAACGGCGTAGCCCTTGCAGGCTGCGCCGTTTCTCTTTACGTGGCCAC
>JAYUIZ010000910.1:0-10738 GCA_043765595.1 Lysobacter sp.
GGCGCTTTCCTTGACGTGCATGAAGTATCTCTTGAGGGCTTTACGACACACTCGACTTGGAAGCTGGCCGGTATGTATCGACCAGTCATGAACGGACTGACTTCGCCGGAAGCGTGGCCCATTGTCGGCGAGAGACTACGAAAAAGAAAACCCCGCATCGCTGCGGGGTTTTTGTACGCATCAAAGGGTTATACAGATCAGAAATCCATACCGCCCATGCCGCCCATACCGCCGCCGCCCATGTCGCCGCCAGCCGATTCATCTTTCTTCGGCGCTTCGGCGACCATCGCTTCGGTGGTGATCATCAGGCCGGCGATGGAGGCTGCGTTCTGCAGCGCCGAACGCGTGACCTTGGTCGGGTCCAGAATACCGAACGCGATCATGTCGCCGTATTCGCCGGTCGCGGCGTTGTAACCGTAGTTGCCGGTGCCTTCGGCCACGTTGTTCAGCACCACCGACGACTCTTCGCCGCAGTTGGCGACGATCTCGCGCAGCGGGGCTTCCATCGCGCGCTTGGCGATGTTGATGCCGTGATTCTGGTCTTCGTTGGCGCCCTTCAGGCCAGCGATGGCCTGCAGTGCACGGATCAGGGCAACGCCGCCGCCCGGGACCACGCCTTCTTCCACTGCTGCGCGGGTCGCGTGCAGGGCGTCTTCGACGCGGGCTTTCTTTTCCTTCATTTCGATTTCGGTCGAGGCACCGACCTTGATCACCGCAACGCCGCCGGCGAGCTTGGCGACGCGCTCCTGCAGCTTCTCTTTGTCGTAGTCCGAAGAGGTGTCTTCGATCTGCGCCTTGATCTGCTTGATGCGGCCCTGGATGGTTTCGCCGGTACCGGCGCCATCGATGATGGTGGTGTTTTCCTTGGAGACCTGGATTTTCTTGGCGCGGCCCAGATCCTTGATGGTGGCCTTCTCAAGCGACAGACCGACTTCTTCCGAAATCACGGTGCCGCCGGTGAGGATGGCCATGTCTTCCAGCATCGCCTTGCGACGGTCGCCGAAACCCGGCGCTTTCACGGCGCAGACCTTGACGATGCCGCGGATGGTGTTGACCACGAGGGTCGCCAGCGCTTCGCCTTCCACTTCTTCGGCGACGATCAGCAGCGGCTTGCCGGACTTGGCCACGCCTTCCAGCACGGGCAGCAGGTCGCGGACGTTGGAGATCTTCTTGTCGTACAGCAGGATGTACGGGTCATCCAATTCGGCCGACATCGACTGCTGGTTGTTGACGAAGTACGGCGACAGGTAGCCGCGGTCGAACTGCATGCCTTCGACCACGTCCAGCTCGTTGTCCAGGCCCGAGCCTTCTTCAACGGTGATCACGCCTTCCTTGCCGACCTTCTTCATCGCGTCGGCGATGATGTTGCCGATGGATTCGTCGGAGTTGGCGGAAATCGTACCGACCTGGGCGATGGCGTTGTCATCGGCGGTGGGCTTGCTCATCGCCTTGAGTTCGGCGGTGGCGGCGATCACGGCCTTGTCGATGCCGCGCTTGAGGTCCATCGGGTTCATGCCGGCGGCGACCGCCTTCATGCCTTCACGGATCAGCGCTTGGGCCAGCACGGTCGCGGTGGTGGTGCCGTCACCGGCGTTGTCGGAGGTGCGCGAAGCGACTTCCTTCACCATCTGCGCGCCCATGTTCTCGAACTTGTCGGCAAGTTCGATTTCCTTGGCGACGGACACGCCGTCCTTGGTGATGGTGGGCGCGCCGAAGCTCTTCTCCAGCACGACATTGCGGCCCTTCGGACCGAGGGTGGCCTTGACGGCATTGGCCAGAACGTTGACGCCGCGCACCATGCGCGCGCGGGCATCTTCACCGAAACGAATATCTTTGGCAGCCATTGCGATAACTCCAGAAAATGTTGGGGATTACGTAGGGCGGGTCTTGCACCCGCCATTGCGACATTGATGCGTCAGCGAACACCCGGCGAACCAGCCGCCGCGCGCATCAGCCGATGATCGCGAGGATGTCGTCTTCTTTCACGATCTTGTATTCAACGCCGTCGTGCTTGTAGGCCGAACCGGCGTACTGGCCGTAGATCACCTTGTCACCAACCTTGACCTTGGGCGCGCGCACGGTGCCGTTGTCCAGCGCCTTGCCGTCGCCCACTGCCAAGACTTCGCCCTTGGTGGGCTTTTCCTTGGCGTTGTCGGGGATGTAAATGCCGCCGGCGGTGACTTCTTCGGCTTCGATAGGCTTGACGACCACGCGGTCGTAGAGCGGCTTGAGATTCATGGGAACCCTCGCAAGTGATTGATTGGTGGAGTAAAAGGCGGCGATTTTAGCAGTCCCATAAGGAGAGTGCCAAAGCCGCAGCCAAAAAAACGCCCGGGCTTTCGGGACCGGGCTGATATGGGGCAGGACACGCTGGATTCAAGGGGAAGGGGCGCCGTCCAATCGAGATGCCCCGTACTGCGGCCGCAGGTGGGAGGCCGCAGACGGCAAACCTATCTGCCGAAGGTGTGGCTCAAGTGCTCGGCCAGCCGGATCGACAGTGTGACGATGGTGAAGGTGGGGTTGGAGACACCTGCGGTCACAAACACCGACGCGCCTGCCACGTACAGGTTGTCCATCGAATGCACCTTCAGATCGGCATCGACCACGCCTTCATGGGGGTCGCTGGACATTCGAGTGGTGCCGAGGTGATGCCCGTTGACGACGAACGCGGATTTCATCGTCTCCCACGACGGCGCCTGCAGATCGCCCCCAAGCGGCTGGATTGAAGTCTTGAACAGACGGGTGGCGGTCTCGTAAGTGGTCTGGTCGAGCGACGACAGTGTCCAGTCGATCCTGACCTGTCGCTGGCCGAACACTTGGTCCTTCGTGTCCAGGAGCGTGATCCGGCTCTCCGGGTTCGGCGCCATCTCGAAATAAATGGGTGCAGAGGAAGCCCGCATCCAACAATTTCCGATGTTGTATTGCCGCAGCGTGTCCGCACTCAACTGGAACCGTCCAGTCACAGTGACGCCATTGCTGTCTTTCCAAGGCGCCCCATTCGCGTATTTCCCGTCCATCAGATTGCGCTGCGACGTCGTGAGGAACGGCCCGAAAACACTGACGCTGACGCCGGACGACAGGGGATGACACATGAAGTATCGGCCCACCTGATCGTGCTCGTTACCGATATCCGACAGCAGCAAACGCTGGGCATTCGCCACCGCACCGCAGGCGAGCACATACGCATCGGCGCGAATGAAGAATTCGGTCGCGACACCCGGCAGCGGATCCTTGTTCATGCTCGCCACGCACAGACGCGTCACTTTGCCATTCTGTTGCTCGATATCGAGCAGGCTCGCGTTGAGAATCACATCAACGCCGCAATCGGCCAGCGTCGATCCATCCGGAAATGTCCGTGTGGCGAAATTCAGATACGAGTCCCCGATGAACTGATACATGCAGACATCGAAATCCGCTACAACGGGCACATCGTCCCCAAGCACGCCACCCCAGTACTCGCCGCTGAAGTCATCGCTGTGCAGATTGCAGAACTTCGCCGCCGCCGCGTAGTAAGGATCCAGATCACTCCGGGCGATCGGCCACGCCGGAAAGCCGGGGCGCGCTTCGAAATCAACCGCGTCGAGCGGGCGCGATTGCCCGCCCCAGTGAGTGGACGTACCCCCAAGGATGCGCTCACGCTCAAGGGGAGAGTTCCAGTTTTCGTATGGCCGTATGAGGAAATCCGGTTCGTTGTCCGCAAAAACGCCGGCCGCCTCGCCCGCATACAGCAGCGCCTTGTCCGGCCAACTCGCCTCGGCCTGGCCGTCATGGCGGCTGCCTTCGATCAACACCACTTTGATGCCCGCTTTCTGCAGATGCCAAGCGGCGGTAATGCCTGCCGGCCCCGACCCGATGATGCATACCTGCGCGGAAATTTCGCTGCCGCTGGCGATATCGCGCCCGTTCCTGATCATGCCGTCTCCCTGTGACCTCTCCATGCGATGGGCGGAGATTACGGCAAATCCGGAGCTTGCGCAGCAAGCCTAATCCAGATCGCCTTCAGCGTTTCTCGGCCAGATGAGTGGACGAACTTAGGCACCTTATGGAGGCGGAAATTTCAGTTTTACGAGGTACTCCGGCACGAAAATGATCTCGTCTTCTGATGCGGGCCATTCGCCGACCGACGACGCCTCCATATAATCGATGAACCCCTCCTTGAGGTACAACACGAAAAACAACGCATCATTGTCTTTCGGATTGATTGCGAGGCATTCCGGAGGAACAGCGTTCATGCCCTGGTGAATGCGCTCACTCTTCTGGTTTTCGGGACAGAACAGATTCAAGTAATAGCCGAACATGTTTTCGTCCTTGGAACTGACCAACGAAAACGAAGCCTGTCGCAACAGGTCTTGACGCAATTCAAAATCATGGACGTTTGCGATGCACGCCATCATTGCTTTCCGTTCTGCCGCATTTAATGCGCGATAGTTGCTCATTCAGTTCATCTTGAGAAAATGACCCTGCTTATATAGGTCACGAAAGTACACCCATAAATCAAAATACCGCCATGCAACAAAAAACGGGCGGCGGAATGATCCGTCGCCCGTTTCGTATCGCACCGTCCGGCATAACGCCGGACGGGAACGGCCTCAAACCGCAATCAGAAGCGGTAATCGGCGCTGACGTACCAGAACGAGCCGGGCAGCTCGTACGTGCCGGCGTCGTAGCCGTTGAGCGAGCACCCCAGACAAATCGGCGCTTCTTTGCCGAACACGTTGTTGGCGCCGAGCGACAGCTTCAGACCCTCGAACGTAAACGCGTCTTTCCAACCGAACTGCACATCGTGGTAAGTCGTGGAACCCAACGTATTGAAATCCGTGCCTGCACAGCCCGGCAAGCCTTCAACACCCGCACACGTTTCATCGACGGCGCTGATGTAACGGCTGCTCCAGGTCGCATCGAAGTTGCCGCGCTTCCAGCCCAACTGCAGATTGGTCTGCCATTCCGGGATCGAACTGTCGCCAACCTCGATACCGACCGCGCGCGAAGACACATTGCCTGCCGCATCGACGGCCTTGTACTCGTTGACGAAGGTCGACTGCACGGAAGCATTGAGGCTTCCGAAGCCCCATTCGGGACTCAGCCAGGTGACTTTGAGATCGACACCGTCGGTTTCGATCTTGCCGAGGTTGGAGAGGAAATTGTTCGGCGGACGCAGATCGCCGCTGGAGATGCGGGTGAACGGCGCGCAATTCGTGCCAGTGCCGTTCTGCGCGTTGTAGCAGCTGTCCAGCAGACTCTGAAGATCGTTGGCCTGGATGGCGCCATCGATCTTGTGGCTGTAGTAGCTCAGCTCGAAATCGAGCTTGCGCGCCCACGACTGCTCTTCAGCCCAACCCGGGCTGTAGACCGCGCCGAAGGTGAAGCTGTCCGACTCTTCCGGTTCCAGATTGGCATTGCCGCCGGTGAAGGTGGTGATCTGGGTATTGGCCTGTTCGAAGTTGTCCGGCACGCCCGCGGCAACGCAGGCAGCTTCCAGGCCCGGCGTAACACCGTTGCCTCTATTGACGACGACCTGATTGGTCGGGCCGCAAGGGTCAACCAGCGTGGCGCCGAACTGGGTCAAGCCATACAGCTCGCCGAGATTCGGGGCGCGGAAGCCCTGCGAATAGGTACCACGCACCACGAGGTCTTCCATCGGCTGCCAGCGGAAACCGGCCTTGCCGGTGGTGGCGCTGCCAAAGGTGGAGTAATCGGAGAAGCGGATAGCCGCAGTCAGGTCGAGGGTCGCGAGCACCGGGAAGTTGAACTCGCCGTAGACTTCCTTGACGTCATAGGTGGCGGACACAGGCGCGGCGAAGGAGTCTTGTGATTCGCCGCTCTGGCGGAGTGGATCCGGGTCGAAATCGCCCTTGTAGCGGCGATACTCGGCACCGGCCGCAAAGCCGGCAGTGCGGTCGCTGATATTGAACAGATCACCGGTGATGTTCGCCGAGAAGATGTCGAGCACCTGGGTGCTGGCATCGCGCTGATCGGTACGGATGTAATTGATCATCGCCTGGGTGAACGGGCGACCCTGACCGCCGAACAGGTCCAGAGGCGTGCAGCCCGGCGTAGCGGCGCAGATCGCCGGATCGCCGAGGGCGAGCTTGATCTTGGCGACGTTGTAACCGTTGGTGAAGCGCTGACTGGCCGAGTTGCGGCTGTGGACGTAGTTCGCATCCCAGCCAAAGCTGCGACTGCCAATATCGAACAAGCCCTCGAGGCCGGCGTTGAAGTACCACGTATCAACGTTCTGGGTGAACAGGCGCGGCCCGACTTCTAGTGGGCGGCGGCCGATAAACAGGAAGTTCGAATTGGCATCGAGCGCAATACCAAACGGGTTGAAGGGATGGTTCACCGGAATCGAGACGGTATCGGCGATACCGCCAGAGCCTGCGCCCGGACCGACGAAAATCGGCTCCGGCGCCGCCTGATTGGTCGACTGCCGATTGTTGAAGAGCCCCTTGATGTGTAGGCGGGTATTCTCACTCAGATCAATGTTGATACTGGCGAATACCGACTTGCGCTCGCTAGGTGTAAGCAGAAGATTGAACGGCGCAAAATTGAAGCGATCGGAACTGTCGAACTGGTTGTAGGTACCGGCGTTCGGACTACCCGGCACGAATACCGGCGTGGTGGTGCCCGGGTTCAGCGTGATGTTGTAGAACTGCGAAGGGTTGGTCGCATTGCCGCAAAAACCGGGTGTGCCGACCGGGCGTGCCGGGTCGCAGAAACGGAAGCGCCCCTGGGGCGTGCCCGAGCTGCCGAAGGCCAGACCGCCGCCCGGCACGGGGAAGGACGACTGGTCCCACGAGCCCGAGCTGATGCGTTCCTGCTCGTAATAGCTGGCGCCGAGGATGGCCGTCCAGCCGTCGCCACCGGTGCCGAAGGTGAACGAAGCGTCCTTGGTCTCGCCGCCGCGGCTGTATTCGCCGTAGTAGGTGTGCAGCTCGGCGCCCTGGAAATTCCTGCGGGTAATGATGTTGACCACGCCCGCGATGGCGTCGGAGCCGTAGATCGCCGAAGCGCCGTCTTCCAGCACTTCGATGCGCTCGACGATAGCCAGCGGGATGGTATTAAGGTCTGCGCTGCCGCTGACGCCCGAGGCCGAGGATTCATTGACCCAGCGGATGCCGTCGACCAGCACCAGCACGCGCTGCGAGCCGAGGTTGCGCAGATCGACCTGGGCCGAACCAGCGCCGATGCCGCCGCCGTCCGACGGATAGCCGAAGTTACCGGAGGAGTTGAACTTGGCGTTCAGCGCCTTGCCGCTGGCGGTGAGCTGCTGGAGGATCTCGCCGACACTCTTGGCGCCGGTCTGCTCCAGCTTGGCGCGATCCAGCACGAACACCGGCTGTGCGGTGACGGCATTGGTCTGCTTGATGCGTGAACCCGTCACCTTGATGGTGTCGAGGGTGCCTTGGTCATCCTGCGCGTCCTGCGCTGCGGCGATGCCGGGCAGCACGAGGAGCAGTGTCAGGTGGACGGCAGCCGTCAGACGATTACGACGCAACTTACTCATTATCTATCTCTCCATGGGTTGATCAGGTGGCAACTAAGGACCACCGCCGGGCCCCCTAGCCCCGCCGGCACCCGACTTTGTAAACATTTTGTGAAGCAGGGGCAAGGGGTGGCGCGCTGTCCTTGCGACAGCCCTCACCGAATGACAGACCGACATGACCGATGCGCATGCATACGGCACGGGCTGGATTCATGCCATAGGTGTACGCAATGATCCAATTCGAGGCACTTCGTTCCACTGGCGTGCGCTTACCAGGAAGCATTTTGCGGCCTTCGTTACGTCGTAAATACAGCCCTTATCCACGTTCAGGAATAGGCAATAGCGCGTCGGCGTGCCCAGCGCCGGCACACAGGCAACCGCGTTAGCGCGGTTGCTGCGGTCGCAGCGCCAGATGTAGAGCTGCTTGCTGATCGGGCCGTCCTTGCCCGTGCGCGAGATCGGATTGGTCACTACCCGCTCGGGCTGGCTGGTGAGCGGCAATTTCTGGTGGAACCTCGTAGTGGTGCGAAGACCCGACAGCACATCTTCTTCGATCATCGTGCGGAAGCCCGCGCCATGCAGAACCCAACGTCGCCGCGACGATGAACGCATCGCCATACGTAGCGACAATGAAGCACCACCGCGATCGCCGCGACCACTGCCTGCCGACTTGCGCCGATGCTTACGCAATAATTCTGAGAATTATTGACGCACGGTTCGGTGCATGAGCCTCCAGCAAGCAACGATTGTTGCCGGATTCAACGAATCCTAGTCTTGCATTCGGATCGGCGCCATATCTGGATGTCGGCGCAGCTGATAGGACGTGCCCCGGTATTGCCAGAGGCTCGCGCAACGTCCATAACGCACAAGCCCCGCACGGGGCGGGGCTCGGCTAATAGTGGGTGTCCCGGTCTTCATACAACGCACAAGCCCCGCGCGGGGCGGGGCTCGGCTAATAGTGGGTGTCCCGGTCTTCTTACAACGCACAAGCCCCGCGCGGGGCGGGGCTTGGCTAATAGTGGGTGTCCCGGTCTTCCTCGCATCCGCCATCTCGACATTCGGCAGAATCTGCTGCGCAGATTCCGCCTTACGGATCGCGCCTTACGGCCTTGGCAAATAGTGGGTGTCCCGGTCTTCGTCACGCACAAGCCCCGCTGATGCGGGGCTCGTGCGTTCGCAGCCAGTGTCAGGAAACTTCTCGGCCGCATGTCGGGAACATCTGATCTGTGGGTGTCCCAGTCTTAGCGGCGGATAGTGGGTGTCCCGGTCTTCTACCGCACGTGGCGGGGCTTGGCAAATAGTGGGTGTCCCGGTCTTCCTCAGCGCATCAAATCATCGTCGTAGGGCGCATAAGCCGAAGGCGTCATGCGCCATCAGTCGCAATCAATGACGTATGCCTCAAACAATGGTGCATGACGCTTCGCTTATGCACCCTACGTATGCGCCTTACGGCCTTGCAGCAGCAGAGCGAATAAGCACGATGCGCACAACGCACAAGCCCCGCGCAGGCGGGGCTTGGCGTTCGATCATCGAGCAAGCATCAGGGAAAGGTCACTTTGACCCCGGTTTCCGCAGTAGGTCGCATCAACTCGGCGGGTCAAGACCCGCCTTACGTAGGGCGGGTATTAACCCGCCGTACGGCCGTAATTGTGGCAGTTGCAACTTAATACTACGAGCATGCGAGTAATACTCGATCTTGGCTTCCGGCAGCAATAGCTGGAGCAGCTTGCTCAGCTCGATCCCTTCCTGATCTAAGAGTTCATTTTCTAAATTGTCGTTGAACCCCGCATAGTGAGCCTCTTCGTATCGGCCCACCCACTTTTCGATTCGTTCTACTAGCGTATCGGGCAACCCCAGTTGTTGAGGGGCGATGTAGCCCCCTTCAACAGAGTCGCGAATACCAGTACCCGAAAGCATTCCATCAACAGTGAGATAATTCATGGTCATTTGGTTGGCCTGAAAAAGCGATGGTCAATTACACCATCCCTAGTGACACCAATCTCAAAAACTCCGTCCTTTCCTCTCATGCTGCCGTTCTTTTGAAAGATATTGTAGCCGTTCTTCTTTGGAATCGGCATAGTTGCCAGAATATTGTCGTCAAAACTATAGGGAAAATTGTGACTTACAGGGTCCTGCACACCCCGTGCACGAACACGATCAGCATACTTCAGGCCATGCGTGAAGGCATCACCGGCGCCTTTTGCGACATCCTGCGCCCCACGCCCATTCGCAGGCTGCCGCATCGAAGGAGCACTCGCCTCAAGGCTTTCCCCTCCAACCCTGCCTGCCCCACCACCCTTGCCAGCAACCTTCGCCGGCAAAAGCGCAGTGACCGCGCCAAACACAACATCAGCGCCAACTGCACCTGATAGCTGTTTGTTTTCAATGAGCAGATCAGGAACAGCTATCTGCTTCCCAGTCGTGTACTGATTGTAAAGCCCCCATGCCGGCGTGGCATTGATACCCGTATTAACAATTCCAATCCCCTTGTTGACTAATGACTTGCCAAAGCCAGCCGCCACATCACCCCAATCACCCTGCTCACCCCGAGCCTGAAGATCCTCGGCATTAGGAACTAACATCCGACTGACAGCACTGCCGATTTTATCAATCGTGCTGGACCCGTTGCCTTTCGATTCATTGCGCTTCTCGGGCGTTGCGCTAGCGCCTTGCTTCGCTCCATTCCCCGAGATGTAACTCGCGGCCGACGTCAGCGGTTTACTTTTGCCGATGCTGTCCTCCTTGTCATTAGACGGCATCACAATCGACCCGCGGCACTGACCAGTGTTGCAAACGCTCCCCGCGATGTGAGCCAAATACCCCGTCGGATCCGTCCCACTCAGCGGATTATTGAGGATGTAGCTATAAGGATTCAACGACTGCGAGTTCAACGGGAACTGGATGAACGGGTCCACGCCCATGAACCGCCCGACGTTGTAATCGTACATCCGCCCGTTCATGTGGATCAGCTGCAGCTCGTTCAGATGCTCGTGCTGGGTGAACCCCTTCGGCGTCACCGCCGTGCTCGCGATCTTCGCCGGGTTCAGGTCGTTCCATGTCCCTGACCGCGGTTTGCCGAACGCGTCATACCCACGCGTCTCGGTCACCGCGCCGCTGCTGTTCGCCACCGCGTCCACGCTGCCCACTCGGTCTTTCAACAGGTACTCGACCTTGCGCGTTGATCCGCTTCTGCTGATCACTGCGTAGTCGCCGATGTAGACCTTGGTCTCGCCGGTGTCGGTGCGGTGTTCGTAG
>JAYUIZ010000911.1:0-10730 GCA_043765595.1 Lysobacter sp.
GTGTCGAGACGAAGATCAGCGGCCATACGCGCATCGGGCACCGGGTAGACTGTGAAATCTTCTCTACTCTGCCACAGCCACCGCATGATCGGCCCCCAACGCATCGTCTGCCTCACCGAAGAGCCCACCGAAGTGCTGTACGCGCTGGGCGAGCAGCATCGCATCGTCGGCATCAGCGGCTTCACGGTCCGGCCCGCCATCGCGCGCAAGGAAAAGCCCAAGGTCAGCGCGTTCACATCGGCGAAGATCGGCGAGATCCTGAAGCTGGAGCCGGATTTCGTGGTCGGTTTTTCCGATATCCAAGCCGAAATCGCCTCGGCACTGATCAAGCAGGGCGTGGAGGTGTGGATCAGCAACCACCGCAGCGTCGAGGGCATTGTCGATTACGTCCGCCGCCTCGGCGCGTTGGTCGGCGTACCGGAGAAAGCGAACGCCTACGCCGATGAACTGCGGCGCGGGCTCGACGACATCGCTGCGCAGGCGGCGATGCTGCCGCGGCGGCCGAAGGTGTATTTCGAGGAATGGGACGAACCGTTGATCAGCGGCATTCGCTGGGTCGCGGAGCTGGTGCGGATCGCCGGCGGCGACGACATCTTTCCTGAGCGCGCGGCCGAATCGCTGGCGAAGGCGCGCATTCTCGAAGATCCCGATGAAGTGATCCGGCGCGCGCCGGACATCATCTTCGGTTCGTGGTGCGGCAAGAAATTCCGCCCGGAGAAAGTTGCCGCTCGGCCAGGCTGGGATGCGATTCCCGCGGTGCGCGACGGCGCGCTGCACGAGATTAAGTCGCCGATTATCCTGCAGCCCGGCCCGGCGGCCCTGACCGACGGCGTGCGCGAGATCGCGAAACATATCCGCGCGTGGTCGGAGGTCGCGGCGCGGATCGACAGCAGTCATTAGGTCAAGTGATCATTTCAGCGCCGCATCAACGCCGCATCAACGCCGGATCATCGTCGCCTGCATCGTCGCGACGTGCACGCGATCGCGGTCGGTGGACGTCGCCAGCGGGAATGCCCACAGGTCGCCATGGGTCACCATCAACGTGCGACCGGGTTTGATCACGCGACCGCTGGCGATGAAGCGCGCGCCTGCGGCGGGGCGCAGCAGATTGACCTTGAATTCGACGCTCAGCACATCGGCACCGGCAGGCATCAGCGTGGTCGCGGCCATGCCGCAGGCGGTATCGACCAGGGTGGCGGTCGCGCCTGCATGCAGGAAACCATTCTGCTGGGTGAAATCGGCATTGAAAGCGAAGCCGATATCGACATCGCCCGGCGCCACCCGCAGCAGGGTCGCGCCGAGCGTGCGCATCAGCGCCTGCGCTTCGAAGATGTCGCGGACGCGCGCGGCGAATGCGCGGTCCGGGACATCGAATGCGCTGCCGTCGAATGCGCCGCGGTCGCTCATTCGGGCGTGAACTCGCGGTTGAACTGCATCGATGCGGTGGCGGCGCCTTCGCGCGCGATCTTCAGATCGAAGCTCAGCGTATCCGGCGGCGACACGTCCACGGTGCCGACGTAGTCGATCAGCGCCTGCGCCGGACCCGCCCCGGGGTCGCCGGTGCGCAGTTCGCGCATCGCGATGTCGCGACGCTGGCCGTGCAGATTCACGACGAAAGCCTGGACCGTCGCCGGCAGCGCGATGTCCTGGCCATCGAGGCCCTGACGTACCGACACCAGCAGCATCAGCGTGTTATCGCCGCGCTGGATGCCGTAGCCGCGGGCCACGGCCTCGTTGAGATTGGCGGTGCGCATCACGTTGGCGCGGATGGTGACATCGCCGATGCGGGTGATGGCTTCCTGCGGGGTGTCGATGCGCTTGGCCTGCTTCGGCGCGTCGGCGCCGCAGGCCGATAGCAGCAGCGCGGCGCTAAGGGATGCACAAAGAACTGCGGGCTTCAAAAAACGGCTTATTGAAAGTCGGGGAGTCGAAAACATCATGTGAGCCTCAATCGTTCGCCGCGGACAACTGTCTGCCGCGCTCGGTGGCGTTGCGAATGGCGGCGGCGACCAGCGTGTGGAAGCCTCCGGTCTGGAAGGTCTCGATTGCGGCCTGGGTGGTGCCGCCCGGCGAGGTCACCCGGCGGCGCAGTTCGGCCGGATCTTCGCCGGATTCGGTCAGCATGCGCGCGGCGCCCAGCACGGTTTCCAGCACCAGCGTCCGCGCGGCGTCGGCCGGCAGGCCTTCGGCCAGGGCTGCGGCTTCCATGGCTTCGGCCAATAGAAAAATGTAGGCCGGGCCGCTGCCGGACACGGCGGTCACCGCGTCCATGCGCGCCTCATCGTCGATCCACACGGTCCTGCCGGCGCTTGCCAGCAGGTTGGTCGCGCGTTCGCGGCCGTTGCCATCCACTTCGGCGCTGCCGAACAGCCCGGTGACGCCAGCGCCCAGCAGCGCCGGGGTGTTGGGCATCGCCCGGACCACGGCGACGCCGCCGCCGAGCCAGCGCTGCAGCTGCGCGGCGGTGATGCCGGCGGCGATCGACACCACCAGCGGCCGTTCGGCCTGCGCCAGGGCCGCCAGCGCTTCGCAGACCGCGCGCATCACCTGTGGCTTCACCGCCAGCAGCCACAGCCCGGCGCCGCTGGCGGCTTGGGCATTGTCGCTGCCGACACTCACGCCAAAGTCGCGTGACAGCGCATCGCGCAGCGCCTCGACCGGTTCGGAGACGCGGATGTCGCTGGCCGCCGTGCCGCGGGCGATCAAGCCGCCAATCAGGCTGCGGGCCATGTTGCCGCCGCCGATGAAGGCGATGTTCGATTCGTGACTCATGTCGATTCGGAACTCATGGGGTCTGCGGGGAAGGGGGGAGGAGTGTTTGCGGTGCGCGCACCGAACAGCGCGCTGCCGACCCGGACCATCGTCGCACCTTCAGCAATGGCCAGTGCGTAGTCCTCGCTCATGCCCATCGACAGCGTGTCGACGCTGGCGTGGCGGGCGACCAGAGCATCGAACAGCCCGCGCATCCGCTGGAACGCGGCGCGTCGGCGTGCCATGTCCGGGTCGGGCGCCGGGATGGCCATCAGCCCGCGCAGGCAGAGTTCGGGTCGCGCGGCGATGTCGGCGGCGAGCGCGCCGATGTCTTCCGGCCGGCAGCCGTGTTTGCTGGCTTCGTCGTCGATGTTCACTTGGATCAGTACGTTCAGCGGCGTCTGTGCGGATGCGCGATGCCTGGCCAGCGCCTCGACCAGCTTCGGCCGGTCGACGGTCTGCACCCAGTCGAACGCGGCGGCGGCGTCACGGGCCTTGTTCGACTGCAGGTGGCCGATCAGATGCCACTCCAGCCCCAGCCCGCCCAGCGCCGGCTGCTTGGCCAGCGCTTCCTGCACGTAATTCTCGCCGATGGCGACGTGGCCTTCATTGCCGGCGCGCGCACGCAGCGACTCGGCCACCCGTGCGATCGCATCCGCGGGCTGGGTCTTGGCGACGATGAGCAGCTGCGGCATCGGCCGGTCGCCAGCGGCGGCGGCCATGCGCTCAAGGATGATGTCGAGTGCGGAGTGGGGTGAGGGTGCGGACATGGCGGCGCGGCGGGTTCGATGTCGTGGATGCGACGAGCGTCGCGGAATCGGCATCGGAAGTCGAGCCCGACGCGCGCATGCCCCGGGTGACAGCGTCGGGTCCGGGGCTATACTCCGGCGGTCAGTCGTCTTTCACCTGTCAACACGACATCGCAACGCGGGGAGCTTGCATGGATATCGCCGAACTTTTGGCATTCTCGGTCAAGAACAAGGCTTCTGACCTGCATCTGTCGGCCGGCCTGCCGCCGATGATCCGGGTCGACGGCGACGTGCGCCGCATCAACATCCCGGCGCTCGACCACAAACAGGTCCACGCGCTGGTCTACGACATCATGTCGGACAAACAGCGCCGCGATTATGAGGAATTCCTCGAAACCGACTTCTCGTTCGAGATCCCCGGCCTGGCCCGCTTCCGCGTCAACGCCTTCAACCAGAACCGCGGCGCCGGCGCCGTGTTCCGGACCATTCCCACCGAAGTGCTGACCCTGGAAGACCTGGCCACGCCGCCGATCTTCCGCGAAATCATCGACCAGCCGCAGGGCCTGATCCTGGTCACCGGCCCGACCGGTTCGGGCAAGTCGACCACGCTGGCGGCGATGGTCGACCACGTCAACAAGAGTGAATACGCCCACATCCTCACCGTCGAGGATCCGATCGAATTTGTGCACACCTCGCAGAAGTGCCTGATCAACCAGCGCGAGGTCCACCGCGACACCCACGGCTTCAACGAGGCGCTGCGTTCGGCGCTGCGTGAAGACCCGGATTACATCCTGGTCGGCGAGTTGCGCGACCTGGAAACCATCCGTCTGGCGCTGACCGCCGCGGAAACCGGGCATCTGGTGTTCGGCACCCTGCACACCTCCAGCGCCGCGAAGACCATCGACCGCATCATCGACGTGTTCCCCGCCGGCGAAAAGCCGATGGTGCGCTCGATGCTGTCCGAATCGCTGCGCGCGGTCATTTCGCAGGCGCTGCTGAAGCGGGTAGGCGGCGGCCGTACTGCAGCCTGGGAAATCATGGTCGGCACCCCAGCGATCCGCAACCTGATCCGCGAGGACAAGGTCGCGCAGATGTATTCGTCCATCCAGACCGGTCAGGCCTACGGCATGATGACCCTCGACCAGCATCTGCAGGATCTGGTCAAGCGCAGCTTGATCACCCGCCAGCAGGCGAAGGGTTATGCGAAGGATAAGCGTTTGTTCGAATAACCCTTCATGTCATTCCAAGCGGATTAGCCTTTAGCCCCCGCGAAGGCGGGGGGAGGGACCTGCTTCATCGATGTGGACCGCAACAGCAGGCCGCCCCTTTTTTTCTGATGAAACTCTACTCGCCGTGTTCGGAATGAAAAGCACAAGTACCCGGAGTTCCCCATGAGCACCATCGACTTCACCTCTTTCCTCAAGCTGATGGCGCACCAGAAAGCGTCGGACCTGTTCATCACCGCGGGCATGCCGCCGGCGATGAAAGTGAACGGCAAGATCTCGCCGATCACCCAGAACGCGCTGACGCCGCAGCAGAGCCGCGAGCTGGTGCTGAACGTGATGACGCCGTCGCAGCGCGAAGAGTTCGAAAAAACCCACGAGTGCAACTTCGCGATCGGCGTTTCAGGCGTCGGCCGCTTCCGCATCAGCTGTTTCTACCAGCGCAATCAGGTGGGCATGGTGTTGCGCCGGATCGAGACCAAGATCCCGAGCATCGAGGAACTGGCGCTGCCGCCGATCATCAAGACCTTGGCGATGACCAAGCGCGGACTCATCATTTTCGTCGGCGCCACCGGCACCGGCAAATCGACGTCGCTGGCGGCGATGATCGGCTACCGCAACCAGAATTCCTCGGGCCACATCATCACCATCGAAGATCCGATCGAATTCGTGCATAAGCATGAGGGCTGCATCGTCACCCAGCGCGAGGTCGGCATCGACACCGACAGCTGGGAGAACGCGCTGAAGAATACCCTGCGTCAGGCGCCGGACGTGATCATGATCGGCGAAGTGCGCACCCGCGAAGGCATGGACCACGCCATCGCGTTTGCGGAAACCGGGCATCTGGTGCTGTGTACCCTGCATGCCAACAACGCCAATCAGGCGATGGACCGGATCATCAATTTCTTCCCGGAAGACCGCCGTAGCCAACTGTTGATGGATATGTCGATGAACATCAAAGGCGTGGTCGCGCAGCAGCTCATCCCGACCCCTGACGGCAAAGGCCGCAAGGTCGCGATGGAAATCCTGCTCGGCACGCCGCTGGTGCAGGACTACATCCGCGACGGCGAGATCCACAAGCTGAAGGAAGTGATGAAGGAGTCGACCAACCTCGGCATGAAGACTTTCGACCAGGCGCTGTTCGAGCTGTATCAGGCAGGCGAGATCAGCTACGAGGACGCGCTGCGCTTCGCCGATTCGCAGAACGAGGTGCGGCTGAAGATCAAGCTCGGCCAAGGCGGCGACGCCCGCACGCTGTCGGCCGGTATGGACGGCGTGGAAGTGGCCGAGGTGCGTTGATGCCCGGTCGCGGCCAAGCCGTGGCCGTGGAGTGGAACTGTCGGTGCTTCGGCGTGTCCTATCGATTCGGCTCGACGACATCCGAATCCGATGCCGCCGCCGACGCCGACGCCGACGCGCGTAGGAGGGGCTTCAGCCCCGATCTTTTCCTCAACAGTCCTGCTGCGGATGGATCGGGCCTGAAGGCCCTCCTACGGCCGATCTGGTTTCGACACGTTAGAGTATGACTTTTACCCAATATCGGCCGCGACAGCGGCGGCAAGGGCAACACCTGTGAACGCAGTGCTCCAGACAGCGGCAGAATCGTCATCGGAAGAACAACTGGTAGCGCCGCTCGCGAGCGATGGCGACCGCATCGTCGCCGCGCTGCTCGAAAAAGGGCGGCTGAAGGAAGCCGATCTGGTGCGCGCCCAGCGCCTGCAGGAAGAAACCGGCAGCGAGCTGCTGGCGCTGATCGCGCGGCTTGGGCTGGTGTCCGAGCGCGATCACGCCGAGGCCTGCGCCGATGTGCTGGGCCTGCCGCTGCTGGCGGTGAAGGAATTGCCGGACATGCCGCCGGAAGGGATCGAGCTGACCCTCAAATTCATGAAGCAGTTCGCGGCGGTCCCGGTGGGCGAGAGCGAAGCTCACGTCGCCGTCCTCATGGCTGACCCCCAGGACGCTTATACCCTCGACGCGATCCGGCTGGCCAGCCAGCGTGAGGTCCGGCCGCTGGTCGGGCTGCGCTCGGAGATCGGCGACCTGATCGAACGCTGGCACGGCCAGGGCCGCAGCGCGATGGGCGCAATCGTCGAAACCGCCGAAGGCGAGACCGGCGATGTCGATGATGTCGAGCATCTGCGCGATCTGGCGTCGGAAGCCCCGGTCATCCGGTTGGTGAATCTGATCATCCAGCGCGCGGTTGAACTGCGCGCCTCGGACATCCACATCGAGCCGTTCGAGAACCGGCTTAAGGTGCGCTATCGCATCGATGGCGTGCTGGAAGAGGGCGAAAGCCCGCCGGCCAATCTCACCGCCGCGGTCATCTCGCGCGTGAAGATCATGGCCAAACTCAATATCGCCGAGCGCCGCCTGCCGCAGGACGGCCGGATCATGCTGCGGGTGCAGGGCAAGGAGCTCGACCTGCGCGTGAGTACCGTGCCGACCGCACACGGCGAATCGGTGGTGATGCGTCTTCTGGACCGCGAGACCGTGGTCTTCGACTTCCATAAACTCGGCTTCACCGACGAATTCCTGCCGCAGTTCCAGCACGTGCTGCAGCAACCGCACGGGATCGTGCTGGTCACCGGCCCGACCGGTTCGGGCAAGACCACCACGCTGTACACCGCGCTGGCGAAGCTCAACACCCCCGACGTGAAGATCATCACCGTCGAGGACCCGGTCGAATACCAGATCGAAGGCATCAACCAGATCCAGGCCAAACCGCAGATCGGCCTCGACTTTGCGCATGCGTTGCGCAGCATCGTGCGTCAGGACCCCGACATCATCATGATCGGCGAAATGCGCGATCTTGAAACCTGCAAGATCGCGATCCAGTCGGCGCTCACCGGCCATCTGGTGCTCAGCACCCTGCACACCAACAACGCGGCCGGCGGCATTACCCGCTTGCTGGACATGGGCGTCGAAGATTACCTGCTCACCTCGACCATCAACGGCATCCTGGCCCAGCGCCTCGTCCGCCGGCTGGAGCCCACCCACGCCGAGCCCTACGAGGCCTCGCCGGAGGAAATCGAGAAGTTCCATTTCCGCCGCTACCAGCCCGAAGGCACGATTTATCTGTATCGTCCGCGTGGCTCGGCGGCCGCACCCACCGGCTATCTCGGCCGTACCACCATCATGGAATTCCTGGTGATGAACGACGAGATCCGTCGCGCGGTGATGCGTCATGCCGGCATGGGCGAACTGGAACAGCTGGCGCGGCAGGCCGGTATGCGCACGATGTACGAGGACGGGATCGTCAAGGCGCTGGCCGGGGTGACCACTATCGAAGAAGTCCTGCGCGTCACCGAGGACGCATGATGGTGTCCAAGGGAAGGTTTCTTCGGGTGCGCCAGATCCGGCGCGGGGCAAGGGTCTGCATAAGGGGTCGGGGATGAAGAAAGGCGTCGTGGTCGCGATATGCGCGGCCGTCGTGGCGGTGGTGGTGGTGGCCGGCGGAGGGTGGTGGATCGCCCGCGATCCTGGACCCGTGACCGACGCGCCCGATACGGGCGATCAGCCCGCCAAGCCTTTGACCCAGGCGCAGCGCGCCGAACGCAGTGAGCGCATCAAGCAGGGCATCGCCCATCGCCGGCATCTGTGGCGCGAGGCCAGCTATATCGAGATCCGGCAGGGGGCGACGGACGGCGATCTGGTCGCCCAGCGCAGGCTGTCGGAGGTGTATGAAGATTGTCGGGCTTTCGATGGTGGCCTGCGCAGCAGCTTGCAGATGCTGAGCCAACTGGCCAAAGCCGACCCTGCTGCAGCGCCGATGGTCGCGGCCATCCAGCATGATAAAGCGCGCCTCTGCGGGCAGGCACAGGCCGACCTGGCGAAAAACCCCGGTGCTGCCAACTATTGGCTGCACAAGAGCGCCAAGGGCGGCGATCTGGTGTCGGAGATGCGCTACTTCGGCCGGACGGTTCCCAAAATCAGTCTCAGTCAATACCGCTATTTCATCGACAAGATCAAGCTGAGCGGCGATCCCGACGCGATCTTCGAAATATCCTTGCTGTTGCCCAAGCTCGATGGCCCCTGGCCCGACCCGGTGCAGGCGCCTGCGTTTGTGGGGCCGGCGGCGGCGGAGGCGTGGATCGTGGCGGCCTGTCGCGCCGGTCACGATTGTGCCCGCGGTTCGCGGCTGATGAATCTGATCTGCCTGAGCGCGTTTACCTGCTCGCAGCCCGATTACGAGCGTCATCTGGTCGCGTTCGGTGGGGCTGCGCAAAGCGTACGACGCCGGCAACTGGCTGCGTTGATCCAAGGCAACATCCTCAGCCCGACGGCGATGTGAAGGCTATACCGAGCCGTCCGGGGAACCTTCGCGCTGCGGAAGGTTCCCAATCTGGGGCGGTGGCCGATATGCTCCCGCGCTCAACTGCGATGGCTCGCGGCCATCGTTTCCTTCCCGCCGACCCCACTGTCCGGTTCCCATGCCCCTGTACCGCTACAAAGCCCTGAACAGCCGCGGTGAAGTGTTGGACGGCCAGATGGAGGCCGCCAACGACTCCGAAGTGGTGCTGCGCCTGCAGGAACAGGGACATCTGCCGGTCGAGGCGATGTTGGCTTCCGCGGGCGGCGAGCTGGTGTGGCGTAGCCTGTTCAAGCCCAAGCCCTTCGCAGGCGCGCGGCTGGTGCAGTTCACCCAGCAACTGGCGACCCTGCTCGGGGCCGGCCAGCCGCTGGACCGCGCACTGTCGATCCTGCTGGAACTGCCCGAGGACGAAGTCGCGCGCCGCACCATCCAGGACATCCGCGACGCGGTCCGTGGCGGCACTTCGCTGTCGGTGGCGCTGGAACGCCAGCACGGCGCGTTCTCGCGCCTGTACGTGAACATGATCCGCGCCGGCGAGACCGGCGGTAGCTTGCACGACACCCTGCAGCGTCTGGCCGATTACCTTGAACGCAGCCGCGCACTACGCGGGCGGGTGATCAACGCCCTGATCTACCCGGCGATCCTGATGACGATGGTTGGCTTCTCGCTGCTGTTCCTGCTCGGCTATGTGGTGCCGCAGTTCGCCGCGATGTACGAGAACCTCGACACCGAGTTGCCGCTGTTTTCGCGCTTCGTGCTGGCGCTGGGCCTGTTCGTGCGCGACTGGTGGTGGCTGTTCATCGCGATTCCCGCATTGGGCGCATGGCTGTTCGCGCGCAAGTGGCGCACCCCGGAATTCCGCGCCCGTTTCGACGAATGGTTGCTGCGGCAGCGCCTCGTTGGGCCGATCGTCGCCAAAATGGAAACCGCGCGGCTGGCGCGCACCGTGGGCACCTTGCTCAGGAACGGCGTGCCGCTGCTCACCGCAATGGGGATCGGCGGCCGGATCATCGGGAACCAAGCGTTGATCGGCGATGTCGAAGCTGCGGCGGCCGAGGTGAAGAATGGCGTCGGTCTGTCGGTCGCGCTGGGCAAGGGCAAGCGGTTCCCGCGGCTGGCGCTGCAGATGATCCAGGTCGGCGAAGAGTCCGGCGCGCTCGATACCATGCTGCTGAAGACCGCGGATACTTTCGAGTCCGAAACCGGGCTGGCGCTGGACCGGATGCTCGCGGCGCTGGTGCCTGCGATTACGGTGATATTGGCGGTGGTGATCGGCTTCGTGATCATGGCGGTGTTGCTGCCGATGTACCAACTCAGCGGCTCGATCTGATCGAATCGATCTGATCGGATCGACCTGATCAAAGCCGCACAAGGTCTGGCGCGCGAGGTTCAGTGCCCCAGGACTGCCTTCCATCGAAATTCCATGCCTTTGTTTCTGATCGTTCCCACTACTGAATGGACTGACCGACATGCGTAATCCCCGCCCGTTCCGCCGTCCCGCACCGCGCCGTTCGCAGGCCGGCATGACCCTGATCGAAATCATCATCGTGATCGTGCTGATCGGCGGCGTATTGGCGGTGATCGGCAACCAGGTGTTCTCTAACAAAGACAAAGCGAACCACAAGCTGGCCGGCATCCAGGTGGATAAAGTCGCCGCCAGCATCGAGCAGTACAGCTCCGATGTCGGCGAATATC
>JAYUIZ010000912.1:0-1205 GCA_043765595.1 Lysobacter sp.
TGATCAGGTTGCTCAGCACCTGCCGCAGGCGCACCGAGTCGCCGCGTACCGGCAGCCGCACCGACGGATCAATCTGCAGGTTCAGGCGCAGGCCCTTGCTCTGCGCGGGGCGCTCCATCAGCTGGATGACCGATTCCAGCGTTTCGCGGAGGTTGAAGGTGGTGGACTCCAACTGCAGCTTGGAGGCTTCCAGCTTCGAGTAGTCGAGGATGTCATCGACGATCCGCAGCATCTGCTGCGAGGACAGGAAGGCGGTGTGCACCATCTCTGCTTGGTCGGGCGGCAGCTTGTTGTACATCAACAGGTCGAGCATCGGCACGATGCCGTTGAGCGGGGTGCGGATTTCGTGGCTCATGGTCGCCAGAAATTCGCCCTTGGCCATCACCGCCGATTCGGCGTCCTGCTTGGCCTGTCTGAGCTGTTGTTCAAGCTGGCTGCGGCGCTGCAACTCGCGCTGCAGCTCGCTGCGCTCGGCTTCGCTGCGCTCGGCGATGTCTGCGGCGTCGCGCATGTGCTGCTCGTAGTGGCGCGAGGCATAAGCGAGGTAACCGACGATCGCGGCGGTGGCTGCGGTCAACGCAAGGGCCGCCATCCGCCACGATTGGCCGCCGGTCGCGGCGTCGGCTGCCAGCGCCAAGGTGGCGCTGATCGCTGTGGCCAGCGCCAACCATCGGAAATTCAGCAGCGAGAGCTTGGGCTCGTTCAAATCGGCTTACCTGCGTTGGGAACGGTGTCCTGGCGGAGCGGGTTTTTCATAGGGCTTTCCATAAAGCGCGCGGCCATCCCGGGTCGCGTCTTCCCGCCATGGAAACCAGGCGAGTACCGGATGATGCCCCACCGCGAGCCGCCTTGACCAGCGCGGGCGCCCCCGAAGCGCTACAGCAGAGAATGCTGGAAGTCGAAATCCATCGCGTTGGCGGCACTCTGCACCAGATCGCCCTGGATGTAGTCGATTCCGCTCAGCCACAGCTTGGCCGCGGTTTGCGGATCTTCGACGTGTTGACCGATGACCTGCAGACCCAGCATGTGGGCGCGGTCGATCACGGCCCGCATTTCGTCATGGACCGGCTGCTGGTCGATCTTGCCGGCGTAATGCGGCGACAGGCGGACATAGCTCAGCGGCAGCTGCGACAGCAGCGCGTCGGCTTCGGCATTGGCCTGGAACTGGCTCAGGCACAGGCGTACGCCGGCGCTCATCATCCGCT
>JAYUIZ010000913.1:0-1202 GCA_043765595.1 Lysobacter sp.
CGAAATCGTCGTACCAGGCCAAGCGCAAGCGCCGCCCGCGCAAGGCGTCCGGTTGGGACGAGACATCATCCACCTTCAGTACGAACCGGGTCCTCCGCGCTTCATGCTGCGGCAGTTCGATGACAGTCCCGGTCAGTTCCGCCTGGCGATGCTCCATCGCCAATGGCAACTGACGTTTCAACGCAAACGAAGCGTGCGCACCGGCGATAACGAAACCCAGCGCGAAGATCGCGAGATACTGCCACCAGCTTCGCATGCATGCAGCGATCACGGCGATCACTGCAGCCATGCATAGAAGCCCCATATCGGGCGGCAACGGAAGCTGAAGACAGCTCATCACGCCCAACAGCAAAGCCAGAGCAAAGCGAAGATCAAGCATGGCGGCCTCAGCGGTCAAGCGGGCTGAGCACGCCGCCCGCACCACGATTCAAAACGTGGGTATAGATCTGCGTGGTCGCGACATCCTTGTGCCCAAGCAACGCCTGGATCGTGCGCAGATCGGCGCCGAACTCCAAAAGATGCGTCGCGAAACTGTGCCGCAACACATGCGGCGTTACCGGCTTGTCGATACCTGCGCGCGTGCGCGCAACCTTGATCGCACGCTGCAGGACCGCTTCATCGACATGATGCCGACGACTCGCACCGCTGCGCGGGTCGATGGACCGGGAACGCGCAGGGAACACATATTGCCAAGCGAATTCGCGTTCAGCATTCGGATACTTGCGCGACAGCGCGTGCGGCAGCCAAACCACACCGTATCCTTCTGCGAGATCCTGTACATGCAGAATCCGCACGCGCTCGACCGCCGATTTCAGTCGATCACGCACGGTCTCCGGCAGCGGAACCTGACGATCTTTCGCACCTTTTCCGTCGCGAACCGTGATCTGGCGACGCTCGAAATCGACATCCTTGATCCGCAAGCGCATGCACTCCATCAGCCGCATCCCTGTGCCATACAACAACGCCGCCATCAACCAGACTTCGCCATCGATCATCGTCAACAGACGCTCGACCTCTGACCGCGACAGCACCACCGGCAAGCGCTGCGGACGCTTCGCCCGCGTCACGCCTTCCATCCATGGCAGATCAAGCCCCAGCACCTGGCGATACAGGAACAACAACGCGGACAACGCCTGATTCTGCGTACTGGCGGCCACGTTGACGCGCACAGCCAGATCGGTCAGGAATTTCTCGACCTCATG
>JAYUIZ010000914.1:0-3458 GCA_043765595.1 Lysobacter sp.
GCCCAGCAGGCTGCAGCAGGGCGATATTTGCCGCATTTCGTCCTTAAGTGCGTCATGCGTTTGGGCACCTATCGCTCGACAAATTGGACGCAACCTCAAACCGTGACAGGGTTCGCACCCGCCTTCGGATTTCGTACACTCGCGCTCGCTGGCCATTGCGGCCACTGGGGAAAGCGAATGAATCTGATGATGGTGCTGGTCGTCGCAGCGACGACTCTGGTCGGTCTGGTGCTGTTTTTATGGCTGCTGCTGCGGTTCGCGCTGCCCTGGTGGCTGGCCCGGAAAATCGCGGGCATGGCTGGCATGGCGCAGAACGCCGGCATCGCCGCGCGCATCACCTTGGTTCCTGTCGCGCAGGCGTGGCAGCAGCCGGACACCGAGGGCCTGATCGACGAAATGCTGGCGCTGGGGTTTGACGAAGTCGGCCGTTTCGCGGTGCCTGAAATGCCCACGATGCAGCTCTGGGCAGGCAGCCATCCCGAGGACGGGGTGGCTGTGGCGGTGTACGACCACGGCACGATGCCGCCGTTCTTCGATGTGCTACGGGTCTACGACGATCACGCCACCTGCACCGTCACCACCAATCCCATCCACGATCCCGGGAACCTGCCGCCGGGCAGCCGCTGCATCGCCGATCCCGCGATCCAGCCGCGGACCGCACTGGAAATGCTGCGCGCACAGCCTGTGTTGGGAAACCCGCTGCCGCTTGATGCTGAAAATTTCGAGCCGGTCTTCATCGAGCTGTACGCGCGCTCCATCGATCACATCCTGTCGAAGCAGATGCCCGACGCCGACATGATGCGCACCGTGGGTGCGCGGGTCTCCGAAGTGACCGGCTTGCCTGCGCCGGAACTCGACGAGGGCCAGATGCAGCTCGCAGTCGACATGCAGCGCAGCACCCGGCTGGCTGCGCTGCAGGAAGCGATCGTCGACCGATTCCTGCAGTCAGGGCAGATCGGCGCACGCGAATGGGAGCGCGTGCGCGACCGCTTGGCGATCGTCCACGACCTGCTGAGTCGCGAAGACGCGGCCGGGCTTGCGCGCAGCAACTGCGACTACATGGCCATCGAACCGATGGTGGCAAGGGTGCTGGAGCAGGAACTGTCGCCGCTGGACACCTTCGAGAAGATCACCGCCGCGCTGCCCGAATCGCAGCGCCTGCGGCTGCTGGGTGAAGTGGATCATCCGCTGTATGCGCAGCTGTATGTGACGTCGACTTGAGTCGCGGATCTCGCTTCAGACGTTTCCGGCGGCAAGCGCCCGCAGTTTGCACACAGTGGACCAGTTGCGGCTGGTGATGAGGTCGCGGAACTTCGGGCCGACCAGTTTCGCGGCGAGCGCGCTATTCAGGATGCCGTCGGGGCACCAGAGATAGAACGCATCCTTGCCGAGTGCGACGTGCTCATCCGCCGCCGCGCTGTCTACCAGCGTCTGCAGCGGCGCGCGATCGGCGCCGGCGGTCATGAAGCCGACCAGCATCCGCGACGGGTCGTCCATGCGCTCCAGCAACGGATTGCCGGCTGCTGCGGCGTCGAGTTCCGATGCCGTCAGCACAAGCGTGTTGGCGGACACGCCGGTGGCCTCGATCAGCGCGTCGGCGATCCGTTTCTCATTGGTCTTGGCCGAGCCGCGGCCGGCGTCGAACACCACGTTGCCGCTGTTGAGCAGCGTGCGCACGTTGGTGAACCCCAGCGTCTCGAACATCGTGCGCAGGTCGGCCATCGCGATGCGCTTGGCCTTGCCGACGTTGATGCCGCGGAAGAGTGCGATCTGGCGGGCCACGGCGATGCTTTGATGTTCCGGGTCAGAACACCAGCCACAGCAACGGCACGCACCACAGCGCGAGTGCGATCAGCGCAAGCCAGCGCGGCCGTTCGCCGCGCATCAGGCCGATGATCGTACAGATCACGCTGGTCAACACGCAGCCCGCCAGGACCAGCACGCCGGGCCAGAAGCCCTGCAGGCCATCGCCGCCACTCGCGGCGAATCGATCGACCAGCATCAAGCCTGGAACCAGCAGCGCGGCGGCGATGATGGCAGCCCACAGGAATCGTGGGCGTACAGACGAATTTGAATTCATGTTCACGATTACACCTCCAATGTTGCCAGGTCACCCTTGGTCTCCAGCCACGTCTTGCGGTCGCCCGCGCGCTTCTTCGCCAACAGCATGTCCATCAGCGCATGGGTTTCGGTGCCGCCGTCGACGGTCAGCTGCACCAGCCGGCGGGTGTCGGGGTGGATCGCCGATTCGCGCAGCTGCTCAGGATTCATCTCGCCCAGGCCCTTGAAGCGGGTCACGTTGATCGCGCCGCCGAAGCCCTTGGTGTTCGCGGCTTTCTCGCGCTCGATCTTCTCCAGCAACGAACGCTTCTCTTCCTCGTCCAGCGCATAGAACACCTGCTTGCCCACGTCGACGCGGAACAGCGGCGGCATCGCCACGAAAATATTGCCAGCGATCACCAGCGCCGGAAAATGTTTCAGGAACAGCGCCGACAGCAAGGTCGCGATATGCAGGCCGTCCGAGTCGGCATCGGCCAGGATCACCACTTTCCCGTAGCGCAGGCCGCTGATGTCGTCCTTACCCGGATCGCAGCCGATCGCGACCGCGAGGTCATGGACTTCCTGCGAGGCCAGCACGCTGCCGGAAGCGACTTCCCACGTATTGAGGATTTTTCCCCGCAAGGGAAGGATCGCCTGGAAATCCTTGTCGCGCGCCTGACGCGCCGAGCCGCCGGCGGAGTCGCCTTCGACCAGGAACAGCTCAGTGCGCGAGAGATCCTGGCTGATGCAGTCGGCGAGCTTGCCCGGCAGGGCCGGCCCTTGGGTGACTTTCTTGCGGACGATCTGTTTTTCGGTCTTCAGGCGCGCGGCGGCGCGTTCGATCGCGAGCTGCGCGATGCGCTCGCCCAGTTCGGTGTGCTGATTGAGCCACAGCGAGAACGCATCGTGCGCGGCGCCCTCGACGAATCCGGCGGCCTGCCGCGACGACAGCCGCTCTTTGGTCTGGCCGCTGAACTGCGGGTCGGTCATCTTCACGCTCAGCACGAAGGCGACGCGATCCCACACATCCTCCGGCGCCAGTTTCACGCCGCGCGGCAGCAGGTTGCGGAAATCACAGAATTCCCTCAAGGCGTCGGTGAAGCCGCTGCGCAGGCCGTTGACGTGGGTGCCGTGCTGCGCGGTCGGAATCAGATTGACGTAGCTTTCCTGCACCAGATCGCCTTCCGGCACCCAGGACGCGGCCCAGTCGACGATCTCGGAATCCTTCTTGAGTTGGCCCACAAACAACTCCGGCGGCAGTGTTTCGCTCGCGCCGAGTTCGCTGCGCAGATAATCGCGCAGACCGTCCTCGTAAAACCACTGGTCCTTTTCGCCGGTCGCGATGTCAAGCAGGCTCACGGTCAAGCCCGGGCACAGCACGGCCTTGGCGCGCATTACGTGACGCAGGTGGCGCAGGT
>JAYUIZ010000915.1:0-10680 GCA_043765595.1 Lysobacter sp.
GCCGAAGATCGCGTTCATGGGCGTACGGATCTCGTGGCTCATGCTGGCGAGGAACGCGCTCTTCTCATTGTTGGCGCGGTGCGCCTGGGCGGCCTGGAGTTCAAGGCGCAGAGCTTTCTCCGCCTGCGACTGCGCGCGACGCAGCGCTACGAATCCGAACAAGCCCGTAACCAATGCCAGACCATTCGCGATCAGCAGGGTCGCATTAGTCTGCTTGACAAGCACATCGCGCCCTTCCGCGCGCTCTTGCAGCAAGCGTTTCTCTACAGCGGACATGCGATCGGTCACCCCGTGCATGGCGTCGATGTAATATTTCACCCGCCCCTCGCGAATTCTATTGATCGCCAAGTTGATATTGCGCGGGTTGGATTCTTTGATTTCAATTGAACGTCTCACCTCCAGCTTCAACTGCCGGAATTGCTTGGTCAGGACTTGGATCGCCATTTGTTGTTGGGCATTGTCCTGCGTCAGCCGTTCGAGTTTTCCGATCAGAGTACCGATGTTGTCTTGGTGCCGGTACATGCTGTCGCGGTGTTCGTAGTCTCCAACGATCATATAACGCAGGCCTTGGGCTTGCATCTGGATGATTTCGATCTTCAATTCGGACAGCGCGTCTTTCACCGCTATGGTTTGACCGACCATTCCGATGGAGTCGCGGAGTTCATTGATCGAGCGTACCGAGACAAACGAAGTGATGAAGATAACCACAAATGCGAGCGCCAACATCCCGACGTTGGCGCGGTTGCGGAATTGCGCTGAGCGCGACAATAACATGGGATTCCCCGGGGTCTTTTCCATCGACAGTGGTGCTGCGTGCGTGGCGGATCGCGTCGGGCGAACGCCGGTATCGACGTCCGCCCGATTGCCTGGATGACTCAGGCATTCATCAGCCAGATCGTACCGTTCAGGACCAGCGCGAACGATACCCACAGCAGGTACGGCAACAGCAGATAGCCGGCCAATGCGCGCACCCGACCGAACGCCAGTACCGTTGACAGCAGTGCGACCCAAAGCACGCAGATCTCCGCGAAGGCAAGCCCCGGGTTGTGCAATGCGAAGAATAGCGGCGTCCAAGCCATGTTCAAGGCGAACTGGATCGCGAACAGAATCTGCGCGCCCTTGCGCAATCCATTTTCGCTTTCGGGTTCGCGTCGGACGATCCACAGCGCAACGGCCATCATCACGTACAGCGTCGTCCACACCGGACCGAACACCCATGACGGCGGGTTCCAGGTCGGCTTGAGCAATGCGGCATACCAGGCGTCTGGACCGAACAGGCCCCCGGATGTCGCCCCCAACCCTACCAGCAACAAGATCCAGCCTGTGAGAGCCAACCAGCCGTCACGCGGCGGTTCGGCAGGTTTCGAGGGATCGGCAGGATTAGCAATAACGGGGGGAGGACGGGAATTCATGATGATCGGCGAAGCTCGAAGCGGAACGGAGTCGTTACACGCGGAAGTCGGGACACGACCGCGATAAATTCACGACGCAACTACAAACCAAACAGTTTGCGTTTGCGGTACAGCGTGGAAGCATCGATGCCCAGCGTTCGCGCGGCGGCATCCAGGCTGTCACTGGAGGCGAGCACACGTTCGATATGGGCGCGCTCCAGCGCATCCAGCGAGATCGCCATGCCGGGCTGCGCGTCGTTGCGCGCGGAAGGGTTAAGCGCAAGCAGTTCGGGGCCGATCTCCTCGCTGCGCCCCAGGATCACCGCGCGTTCCATCATATTCTGCAGCTCGCGCACGTTGCCCGGCCATGCATATCCGCGTAGCTGGGAAAGCGCCGACTGCGACAGCCGGCGCGACGGTAGGCCATAGTCGCCGGCGTAGCGGCTCACGAAACCGTTGGCCAGGTCTTCCAGATCTTCCGGCCGTTCGCGCAGCGGCGGCACGGTGATGCTGATCACGTTGAGGCGATACAGCAGGTCGAGCCGGAACTGGCCGTCCTTCACCATCGCATCCAGATCGCGATTGGTGGCGGCGACGATCCGCGCGTCGGCCTTGCGGGTGACCGGGTCGCCAACGCGTTCGTATTCCTTGTCCTGGATGAAACGCAGCAGCTTCGGCTGCAACGGCATGGGGAAGTCGCCCACTTCGTCCAGGAATATCGTACCGCCGTCGGCGTGGGTGACGCGGCCAACGGTGTTCTGCACCGCGCCGGTGAACGAGCCCTTGGAATGGCCGAACAGCTCGCTTTCCATCAATTCGGCGGACAGCGACGGGCAGTTGATAGTGACCAGCGCGCCCGACGCGCGCGGGCTGGCCTGATGCACCGCTTTGGCGATCACGCCCTTGCCGGTGCCGCTTTCGCCAAGCACCAGCAGGTTCGCATCGGTGCGCGCAACCTGCAGCGCCATGTCGATGGCGGCCTGCATCGCCTTGTTCTTGCTGGTGAGGTCCGGCGTGCCGAGCAGGGCTTCACGCTCGAAGCTGTCGAGGCGGTCAAGGATGCGCCGGGTGTCGACCTGGCGTGCGACCGAAATCTTCAGCTGATCGGGGGAGCAGGGTTTGACCAGATAGTCGCTGGCACCCAGCGAGATTGCCTTGACTGCGTCATCCACCGCCGAATTGCCGGTGACCATGATCACTCGCATCAGCGGCGCCAACTCGCGGAGGCGCGGCAGGGCTTCGATGCCGGAGTCGTAGCCGATGTTGTGATCCAGCAGACAGACATGGAAGGGCCGGGTTGCGGCCAGACGCAGGCCGTCGGCCAGATTGTCGGCTGTCTCGACCTTGTAGCCGCCGCTTTCCAGCGCCAGCGCGAAGTTCTGCAGCATCCGGGTGTCGTCGTCGATCGCAAGGATGTGGCCGGCGGGCTTGGGGGCGGGACTCGACACGGATCTGGACTCCATCATGGTCGGCGTGGCACTGCGCTGGGGGCGGCTTGCTGCCAACGCGCCGTTGCCGCTGGTGGCGTCGGTCGAAGCGGCGCTGGTCGATGCATCGGCCTGCGCCGGTATTTCCACTATATCGGCAACAGTTCCCGAGGTATCGCAGGACCCATCGATTTGAGGCGCTACCCGCGGCCAAGTGCCGCCCAATGTCGCCATCGGCGATGAAGGACGGATCTGCGGGTTGGCCTGTGAGGTGCTTTTCTGCGGCATGCTTTTGGGCAGCATGCTCTGCGGAGTTCTGCGTTCAAGATGGGCGCTCATGCGGGGCTCCGATAATGGGGAAAGCGGCGCGTGCGCCACGGCGGGTGAAACAAGTGCTGCAAGAGCTGTGCCACCAAGTAAATCCCCGTCGTTGCAGCGACCGGGGAGCGTGCAACCAATGCTTAATTGCATTTTGCATGAAGACAATCGTGCGCCCGTGCATCGTGCATGTCGAAACTAAAAAGGCCGCTCCACATTGAATGCGGAGCGGCCTTGGGAGCGTTGGTACTGGTGGAATATTCCCGAACCAGCCGAACACGTCAGAGGGAGGGGGCGACGCGTTCGAGGGGATGGAAAATTTGCAAGGCGGGCTGCCCGCCCGGGATGGCTGTTCGGAGGCGCATCTCCAGGCGGGCAACCCGGCGCCATGGCCTGCAAGGGGAGGGAGCAGGCCACAACGACCACGCCGGCACCCATGCGGGCAGCGGCGAGATGTGCAGGCAGCGCTTTAGTGGATGCCTTTCTCGAAATCGCGGATCTGCTGCTCGGCGACGTCCTTGGTCACGCCGTAACGCTCCTGGACCTTTCCGGCGAGGTAATCGCGGTTGCCTTCAGCAACAGTCAGATCGTCGTCAGTGAGCTTGCCCCACTGCTGCTTGATCTGGCCGTTGAGCTGCTTCCACTTGCCTTTGATGATGTCGGTATTCATAGGTTTGATGTCCTTTGGGGGATGAAGGATGGGGGCATAGGCCCAGGCATGCATGGGCGGCACTTGGTGCCGATTCGGTGCGCGATCAGCTGCGCGGCTTCACCGTCAGGGTGGTGGCGTCAACGGACTTCACGCCCTTGATCGCACGCGCCAAGGCAACGGCCTGATCGACTTCCGCCTTGCTGTCGAGCTTGCCCGAGAGGGTGACAATGCCGTTCGTGGTGGTGACGTTGATATCGAGACCCTTCGTCGCTTCGGCCGCAAGCAGGTCCGCCTTGACCTTGGTGGTAATCCAGCTGTCGCCCACCGGCTGCACGGAATCTTCGTTGGCGGTGGTCTGCGCGCAGGTCTTGGCGGCGGGCGTCGCTGCGGCGGCAGCGCCGGCGGCGAATGCCAGCGCCAGCGTCAGCGCGGGAAGCAGGCGGGAATGTGCCGACAGGGGCTTATTCATGTGAATCTCCAGAGCACTTACGTTGGGATATCGCTTTGTTGGGATGTCGCTTTGGGGGAATGCCGGTCAAGCGTTCCGGCAACACAGGTCATACACATCGCGTGCCAATCGTTGGCCGCTATGAAAATCAATAACTTGCGGATTTTTCTATCGTGCTTCCGATTGCAATCTGCCGCCGTCGCCATGCGCTGCGCACGACCCGCCCGCAGCGATCCGGATAAAATGCCGGCGCATGAACACCGTCCTGACCCTGTCCGAACCGCTGCCGCCGCCGGCCCGTCGCGCTGCGCACGAAACCAACCGATTGGCCAAGCGTCTGCGCCACCAGGTGGGCTGCGCCATCGCCGATTTCGGCATGATCGAAGAGGGCGACAAGGTGATGGTGTGTCTGTCCGGCGGCAAGGACAGCTACACGCTGCTGGATATCCTGCTGCAGCTGCAGAAGAAGGCGCCCGTGCGGTTCGACATCACCGCGGTCAACCTCGACCAGAAACAGCCGGGCTATCCCGAACACGTGCTCCCTGACTATCTGCGCTCGATCGGCGTGAACTACCGGATCCTGGAACAGGACACCTATTCGGTGGTCGCGCGCGTGGTGCCCGAGGGCAAGACCATGTGCTCGCTGTGTTCGCGGCTGCGTCGCGGCGCGCTGTATGCGCATGCGGCTGCGGAAGGCTTCACCAAGATCGCGCTGGGCCACCATCGCGACGATCTGGTGGCCACGTTCTTCCTGAACATGTTCTTCCACTCCAAACTCGCCGGCATGCCGCCGAAGTTGCTCAGCGACGACGGTAGGCACGTGGTGATCCGACCGCTGGCCTACGTGCGCGAGGACGACATCGCCGCCTACGCCGAAGCGAAACAGTTTCCGATCATCCCGTGTAACCTGTGCGGCTCGCAGGAGAACCTGCAGCGTAGGCAGGTGAAGATGATGATGGACGGCTGGGAGCGCGACTCGCCCGGCCGCGTCGAGCAGATCGCGCGCGCGCTGGGCGATATCCGTCCATCGAAACTCAGCGACACCAAACTGTTCGATTTCATGTCGCTGGGACTACGCAGCGATGGCGGCATGATCGATGCGCATGCGTGGTTGGCCACCGAGCCGGCCTCTGCGGACGGAAGCGGAGAAACCTCATAACGCTGTCGTGCCGGGATCGAAAGCCCGATGGCTCGAACCAGCGCTCCAACGCATCACTGTGACGCCTCATTCAACAACAGGTCCTTTGGCCTTCGGCCTCGGGACGACACTCTTCTTATTCGTACCCATCAATCCGGACACGCGATGTTTTTTCGAAATCTGACGTTTTTCCGCTTCCCCGTTTCGCTCGATTTCTCCGACCTGGACACCGGCCTGGCCGAATGCACGCTCAAGCCGGTCGGCGCGCTGGAATTGTCCTCGCGCGGCTTCGTGTCGCCGTTCGGCCGCGGCGAAGGCGAGGCGTTGTCCCGCCGCATCGACGATGCGATCTGGGTCGCCGCCGGCAGCGAGGACAAAATCCTGCCCGGCGCGGTGGTCAACGATATGTTGCAAAAGAAACTGGCCGAGATCGAAGAAAAGGAAGGCCGCAAACTCGGCGGCCGCGCGCGCAAGCGGCTGAAGGAAGATCTGGTCCACGAGCTGCTGCCGCGCGCCTTCGTGAAGCCGGGCCGCACCGACGCGTTCATCGATGCGAAGCACGGTTTCATCGCCGTCGATACATCGTCGCGCAAGAGTGCCGAAGCGGTGGTGTCCGACGTGCGTCACGCAATGGGCAGCTTCCCGGCGCTGCCGCTGAACGCCGAAGTCGCGCCGCGCTCGATCCTGACCAGCTGGATCGCCGGCGACCCGCTGCCCGAAGGATTGTCGCTGGGCGACGAATGCGAAATGCGCGACCCCACCGATCACGGCGCGATCGTGAAATGCCAGCACCAGGAACTGCAGAGCGAAGAGATCGCCAAGCATCTGGAAGCCGGCAAGCAGGTCACGCGGCTGGCGCTGACGCTGGACGATCACTTGAGCTTTGTGCTGGGCGAAGACCTGATCATCCGCAAGTTGAAATTTCTCGACGGCGTGGTGGATCAACTCGAATCCAACGAACGCGAGGACATGCGCGCCGAACTCGAAGCCCGCTTCGCGCTGATGAGCGCGGAAGTGCGACGGCTGTTCCTGACCCTGGAACCCGCGCTGAAATTGTCGAAGGCCGAATGACGGTACGGCCGAGGTTGCGGCTGAGAGTACGGCCGACGGCACGGCTGAAGTTGTTGCTTCCGTACGCATCCCGCCGCGGGTAGGATGCGCGCCATGCCATTCCGTTTCCGCCTGCGCGCGCTCAACCCCGCCGCGCGCCCGTCCGCGGCGCGCCCGAACGAATCACGAAGCCAGCAGCGCGACCGCGTGCAGCTGCGGCTGGACGATGGTCGCGATGTGGAAGTGCTGCGCGTGCGCGACCCGCGCGCGCGCCGGATCAAACTTTCGGTCAGCGAACGCGGCGTACGCCTGACGTTGCCGGAACGCGCCAGCCTGGTCGCAGGCGACCGCTTCATCGCCGAACACCGCGACTGGCTGCATGCGCAGCTCAGCCGCCTGGTCGATATCGACGAACATCTGCTGTGTCGCGATGAAACCATCGCGCTGCCGCTGCGCGGGATATCGGTGCCGCTGCGTTGGGAGCACGGGCGGTTCACCGCGCTGCAGCGCGACGAGGAAGGACTGGTCTTCCAAACGACAACGCGAGCGGGTGACGCTGCCCTGCGCCGCGCCCTGCGCGATTTCTACGAAGCCGAAGCGCGCGCCGATATCGGCCGCTGGATGCCGCGCTATCTGCCGTCGATGCCACGCGCGCCGCGGCGCGTGCAGCTGAAGGCGATGAGTTCGCAGTGGGGCTCGCTGGCGCCCGACGGCACCGTCGCGCTGGATCTGTCGCTGGTGCTGGCGCCGCCCGATGCCTTCGAATACGTGCTGGTGCACGAGCTGTGCCATCTGATCCACCACAATCACTCGCCGGCCTATTGGCACGAAGTGGAAGCGCGTTGCCCGGCGTGGCGCGACCAGCGCGATTACTTCCGCGAACACGGCCGCCAGCTCAAGGCGACGCTGCAGGCGCTGCTGCGCTAGCCCCCGTTTTGTAGAGCGGAGCGAAGCTCCGCTACGCCCTCTACGGAAAAACGAAACCACACCCGACGCGGCACCCAACCGGGCTACGGATCGGGTGTAGCGGGGCTGCGGACGGGGCTGCGGACGGGGTGTAGCGGAGCTGCGCTCCGCTCTACGGAAGACGTGGGTACGGCTCTACAAGCCCAACGCCGCGACAGCCCCCGTTTTGTAAAGCGGAGCGAAGCTCCGCTACGCCCTCCACGGAAAAACGAAACCACACCCGACGCGGCACCCAACCGGGCTACGGATCGGGTGTAGCGGGGCTGCGTACGGGGCTGCGGACGGGGTAGCGGAGCTGCGCTCCGCTCTACGGAAGACGTGGGTATGGCTCTACAAGCCCAACGCTGCGACGACTTCCACTGGATGGGTCATGTGCAGATGATGGCTGCCGGCCAGCGACACGCTGCGGATCTGCGGCACGCAGGCGACGCGCGAATCCCGCAGTGCTGGCGAGAAATACGGCGGGGTCGGATCGGCCACCAGCAGCGTGGTCGGACAGGCGATCGCGCGCAGGCAATCCTGGATCTGGGCTTCGGACATGCGCACCGCGGTCGGCAGCGTCAGTCGCGCGTCGCTGCTCCACTCGAAGCCGCCCTCCACCGGACGGATGCCGCGTTCGATCAACAGCCGCGAACAGGCTTCATCCAGCGCGGTGATATTGGTCTGCATCCGCGCGAGCACCGCGATTTCCGGATCGTTGAACACGCGCTTGCGCTTGCCGTCCAGCGCGCGGCGCTGGGTCACCGCATCGCGCAGCCGCGATGCGGTGGTGTCCTCGGCGCCGGACAGCGGGCCCAGCGCTTCGATCAGATACAGGTTTTCGACGCGCTGCGGCGCCGCGGCGGCCAGCACGCTGGCGATCGCGCCGCCCATCGAATGGCCGAGCAATGCGAATCGCGTCCAGCCCAGGGCATCGGCCGCGGCCAGCACATCGAGAATCGTGCTGAACATGCTGTATTCGGCATCCGCAGGGTAATGGAAGCTGCGGCCATGGCCGGGCATATCCAGCGCGACCAGATCGTAGGCCGGCAGCGCCGACGCCATCGGCCGGAAACTCGCGGCGTTATCCAGCCAGCCGTGCAGCGCCAGCAGCGGCAGGCCGCCGCCATCGTTTTTGGACAGTCCGCCGTCGTTGCGCAGCCCGCCGAAACGGCCGCGCGCGGTGTCCAGCGAGAAATCGCGCATCACGCCGCTCTCCGCAGATGCCGGCGCGTCAGCGCCGCCAGCGCGTCCGCGTGCGCGGGCGAGGCGTTGAGGCAGGGGATATAGCGCAGGGTCTCGCCGCCGGCTTCGCGGAACAGATGGGCGTTTTCCACGGTGATTTCCTCCAGCGTTTCCAGACAGTCCACGGCGAATCCCGGGCACACCACATCGATCCGCTTCACGCCCTGCGCGGCGAGGGTCTGCAGCGTCTTGTCGGTGTACGGCTGCAGCCAAGGCTCGCGGCCGAAGCGCGACTGGAACGTGAGCAGCGCATCGTCGGGCGCGATGCCGAGCGCGGCGACGATGGCGTCGACGCTGGCCTGGACCTGACGTTGATACGGGTCGCCGGCATCCACCAGCCGCTGCGGAATGCCGTGGAACGAGAACATCAGCCGCTCGCCGCGCCCATGTTCGGCCCAGTGCGTATGGATCGAATCGGCGACCGCGGCGATCCAGGCGGGATCGAGGTGATAGTCGTCGATGAACCTGAAATCGAGCTCGCCTTCATGGATCTCGTCTTCCAGCATGTCGACCTTGTCGGCCACCGACGCCGTGGTGGTGGTCGAATACTGCGGATACAGCGGCAGCACCACGACTTCGGTCACGCCCTCGGCGCGCAGGGCGGCGACCGCGATGCCCATCGATGGATTGCCGTAGCGCATGGCATGGGCCACCCGCACATCGGGCATGCGCGCCTGCATCGCGACGGCGAGATCCGCGGTGTGCACCGCCAGTGGCGATCCGCCGGGCAGCCAGACTTCGGCATATTTCTTCGCGACCTTCGGCCCGCGCAGCGGCAGGATCACGCCATGCAGGATCGGGCACCACAGCCAGCGGCTGAGCGACACCACGCGATAGTCGTGGAGGAATTCGGCCAGATAGCGGCGCACCGCCGACGCGGTGGGCGCATCGGGGGTGCCGAGATTGACCAGCAGAACGGCTGTTCTAGGGGCGGCTGCAGGGGCGGCTGTTGGGGTGGCTGTTCTGGGGACGGTTGTCCCGGGAGCGGCGGATTTCGGGGCAGATGCTGTCATCGGCATAGGATGACAGCTGATGGCGAAACCGTCAGCGCGGGTACAGCGCGACCCGTCGCAGATTGGCGCGGTTCATTGCATCGGGACTACGCTCGGCCGCAACCCGGTTGCCACCATCCGTTGCCATCATTTGCTGGAGTCGCTCCGTCCATGTCGAACCGTCCGCGCACTATTGCCCTGTCCCTCGCCCTCTCGCTCGCCGTGGCCGCCACCGCACAGGCCGGCCCACGCGAGGACGCTCAGGCCGAAAACGCCGTGCGCGTGCTTGCCGAGATCCAGGCGATTCCCGAGTCTTCCATTCCCGACAAACTGCTGGACGAAGCGAAAGCGATCGTGATCGTTCCCGACACCATCAAGGCCGGCCTGATACTGGGCGGCCGTCGCGGCCGCGGCGTGCTGTCGATGCGTACCGCCGACGGCGGCTGGTCCAACCCGAGCTTCGTCACTCTCACCGGCGGCAGCATCGGCCTGCAGGTCGGCGTGCAGTCGGCCGACGTGGTGCTGGTATTCCGCAGCGAACGCGGCCTGGATTCGATCGTCAACGGCAAATTCACTCTCGGCGCCGACGCTGGCGTGGCCGCCGGTCCAATGGGCCGCAATGCCGCAGCCGCCACCGACGGGCAGATGAAAGCCGAGATCTGGTCCTGGTCGCGCGCCCGCGGCCTGTTCGCGGGCGTCGCCCTCGACGGAGCGGTGCTGTCGATCGACAACCGCGCCAACGAAGCGGTCTACGGCCAGGACACCACCCCGCGGATGATCTTCGAGGACCGCGCCGTGCAGCCGCCGTCGGCGGCGATCGCCGGCTTTCGCGAGCGTCTGGCCGATGCCAGCGCCACAGCACACGCCGCGCGCCGGGACGACAGCGCACCAGCGGTCGTGCCCACCACGGTGGCCGACCCCGCGCCGGCCCGGGTCGAAACCCAGCCGCAGCCGTTCGAGGCAGTGGACAATCCCGCCAAGGTCGAAGCGCTGCCGGACACACCCTGACCGGGTGCAGCCCTGAGCTGATTCGGCTCTGAGCGAGGGCAAGCCTGAACCCGGTTCCGGAACCGG
>JAYUIZ010000916.1:0-1197 GCA_043765595.1 Lysobacter sp.
AGCAGCGGAGCTCGCCCAGATTCGCGCGCTTCTGGCCAAGCCCATGAGCGAGCGCACCCACTTCTTGCGCGTGCGTTTGCCGTGGGGCCTAGGCTCGACGCTCTAGTGGCCGCCGGCAGTGTTCGCTTGGAGCGCTAGCCTGCGGATACAGGGTGCGGCCGGGTGATCAAAGTCCGCGCTGGGGTCAAGCCAGGTTGCTTTTTGCGGTCCGCGTGCCTTGATGAGCTGACTATCGCGTTGCAGCGCCACGCTTGCGAAGCAGAGTGCACCGCCATCGCGTGTGACAGCGTCGAGCATCAGCGCCTTGTTTGCCGATAGGTTAGCCGACAGCGTCCGAACGACCTCAACGTTTTGACCAATCGCAGTCGTCAGCAGCGCCGGATCGTTACGTAAAGGGGGCTCTGCAAAAGGCCACGCAAATCCGTTCTGTGCAACGGCGGTGCGCATCACTTCCGGGTCTGCACGAAGCTCAGCAGGCGCGTACCCCACATCGAGCCCGTTGATCCGTAACGCTTGCAGCACAAAGGGCTTGTCCGCTTGCAGACGCGCCGACACCGCCTCCAGCGCGCCCGGGTCGCGGCCTGGCTCCTTTGCTCTACAGCCCGTCAGCGCGATCTTTGCAAGGCCATCGTCGTCGCGAAGGCGGTCGGAAGCAAAACAGACGACACAAGCGTCGTGCTGCATCGCCGCGCGCACGAGCGCGTCATCGTCCTTAAAGGCAGCATTGGAGAACTGCAGCGCTTGTGGAGCGCGGCCGATGGCAAGAGTCATCACTTCGCGATCGTCGGGCCAGTGGGTATCTAGAATACCGATAAGAAACATGGCGATTTCGTTGGTCGGAAGCGTCCTGATGAACTCCTTGACGACGTCGCGATCGGTGCCGAAACGATGCCGAATCTCGTAAGTCTGTCTGACTCCACCTGCGTGCAACGCCAGCAGAAGCAGCTCCCGATCATTCTGCAGCAGCTCTGGTAGTTCGTTGAAGACGGCACCCGCGCGGCCTACGATACGTCGGACGAATGCCTTGTCATTCCTGAGGCGTTCAGAGGCAAAATCCAAGGCTCGCGGATTGTCACACACGGCGCGCTCAACAACGGCTGCATTGTCGCGCGCCGCGGGTTCGACAAGGGCCGGGTCGACGTGTACTGCACGCAAAATCGAAGCTTGAAACACCTCCGAATCCAGAAGTGATTTTTC
>JAYUIZ010000917.1:0-3447 GCA_043765595.1 Lysobacter sp.
CGATGAACAGGCTCATCGTGAAACCAATCCCGCACAGCATGCCAACACCGATCATGGCCTTCAGATTCATGCCCTCACCGAAACGCGCAATCCCCGACATGTGCGCGAGCAGGGCCGCACCGACGATACCGATCGGCTTGCCTACCACCAGCCCCAGCGCGATGCCCAGCGGCACCGGCGCCAGCAGGTGGGAGAAGGCCATGCCGCTCAGCGCGAGGCCGGCATTAGCGAATGCGAACACCGGCAGGATGACGTAGGCGACCCACGGATGCAGCGCATGCTCCAGCCATTCCAGCGGCGAGTATTCCTCTTCGTCGCTGATCTCATTGTCCCTGTCGACGTGCGGAATCAGCAGGCCCGTTGCCACGCCGGCCAGGGTGGCATGCACGCCCGACTTCAGCACGCAGACCCACATCACCGCGCCCAGCAGCAGATACGGCGTGAGCGCGCGCACCTTCAGGCGGTTGAGCACGACCATGAGCAGCAGCGTCGCGACGGCGCCGCCCAATGCGGTCATCGACAGGTTGCTGGTATAGAACACGGCAATAATAATGATCGCGATCAGATCGTCCAGCACCGCGATCGTCGACAACAGCAGCTTCATCGCCACTGGCACGCGCGATCCGAGCAGCGACAGAATACCCAGCGCGAAGGCGATATCTGTGGCCGTGGGAATGGCCCAGCCGCGCGTCGCGGTGGTGTCGCCAGCGTTGATCCAGACGTAGATCAGGCCCGGGATGGCCACGCCAGCGGCCGCGCAGACCAGCGGTTGAATCAGCTGCGCACGACTGGACAACTGCCCGCTCAACACTTCGCGCTTGATCTCCAGCGCCACCAGCAGGAAGAAGATCGCCATCAGGCCGTCGTTGATCAACAGCAACAATGGCTTCTCGATGTTCAACTCGCCCGCGCGCGCCTGCATCGGAAACTCGCGGAACAGTTCATAGAAATCCGACAGCGGCGAATTGGCCAATATCATCGCCAGCACGGCCGCACCGATCAGCAGGATGCCGCCGGCGGCTTCCAGGCGAAAAAAGTCCTGCAGCGCACGCGCCGCACGGCCGGGCAGTACGCGGATGATCACCGATTCTTGTTTACTCATCGACACTCTCTCTCATCAGACGTCACAGCCTGGCATGGCGGGATGTCGACGGAAACGGAACACACGGGAACTTCATGCGGCTGAACTTCATCGGGCTTGACTTCATGCACATGAACATGACGCATCAGCGCGAAAGCAACAACTCGAACACCACCCATGCGATGAAGGCCATCAGCAGCACCCAGCCTTCCGCGCGGCTGATCTGCAGATCGCGACGCAGCATGGGATACAGCAGCAGCGATGCGGCCAACGCAGCCGGCAGTTCGAAGGTGACGAACGAGGCCGGAATTGGCAGGTCGCGCAGCGCAGCCATGCCGCCGACCACGATCAGCAGATTGAACAGGCTGGAGCCGATGACGTGACCCACCACCATGTCGCCCTGCCCGCGCCGGGCGGCCGACATCGCCGCGACGGCTTCCGGTAGTGCGGTTGCGATGGCGACAATAATCAGACCGGTGAGCAGCGGGCTCATGCCCCAGGCAGCACCGACGATCGGCGCGTGCTGCACCAGCCACATCGCGCCGAAGTACAGCAGCACCGCGCCGATGACGAAACGCAGCGCGTTCAGGGCCAGATCGTCGCCGGTCGTGAGATAGCCGGCGATCGCTTCCTGCACCTCCGGCGTCTCGCGCCGGCTGCGCATGATCGCAACCGCCACCACCACCACGAACGCAAGCACGAAGATCCCGCCTTCGATGCGGGTCAACACGCCGTCGTAGCCCAACGCGATGAGTACGATGGTGGCGACAATCAGACAGATCAGCAGCGGTGCCAGCGCCCGCCATCGCACCAGCAGCGGTGCGACGATCGCGGCTAGACCGAGGGTCAGGCCGAAATTGACGATATTGCTGCCGATGGCGTTGCCCAACGCCAGGCTCTGGCTGCCGGTAACGAATGCGCGCACGTTGACCGCGAGTTCCGGGATCGATGTACCGAATGCAACCAGCAGCAGCCCGGTGACGAACGGCGACCAGTGGAAGCGCCGCGACAGCCCGGATGCGCCTTTCAGCACCGAATCGCCACCCAGCGCTAGGAATACCAGGGCCAGGACGCACCAACCGAGTGCCATGATCATCGCGCTGTCTCCCTCGTAATCGTCTCCCCGATTCTAAGCCAGACCGGGCGGACGCGCCGCTTAGCCGCAGCCTTCGACGTAATCAACCTGCGGCGGCACGCCGATGCGCCATGCAACGACCACACCGTCCGGGCCGGTCTCGAACACCAACGCCGCGATGCCGCCCGCAGGATCCTTCACGCGCAGCACGCGCGCGCCCGGCGTGTACTTGTGCGGTGTTTCCTCCGCGCCCGCATACAGACGCACGATCTCGTTCGCGGACATGCCGACCTTGCCGCCGCCGGGCGCGGGAATCGCGTCGATGTGCACATCAATGCGCGAGAACCGGCCGCCTTCAAGCATGAAACCGAAACGGAAGGGCGGCTCGCCGCGCGGCGCCGGCACCAGCATGTAGCAGCCGCCGGGCTCGGAGGGCGCGCCTTCCATATCCTTGCCCCAGGCCATGCGTACGCTTTCCTCGTCAGCACCGAAGGCGGCAGGCCCGAAACCGGCGAACGTGATCGTGCCCGCGGCCGGCAGCATGCCGACATTGACGGCAGGCGCGGGCTCGACGACCGGAGGACGGGGCATCGATGCTTCGGTCCTGCCGGACGCTGCGGGTTCGGGCACGGCAGGCGTCGCGGGCGTGCGCTCGCCGCATCCGGCGAGCACGGTCGCGATCAGCATCGGGATCAGCTTGAGGATCAGGATCGAGGGACGCATCGGACAATTCCTGTGGAAAGATTGGCCACAGGGTAGCCAAGCGCGGCCTTCGATGCGACCCGATGCGCGCATTCCGCGTTCCGCGTTCGCGATTCCACAGAAGATGCATCCACCGTCAGCCGGAGGCTCAGGGCTTGAAACGTTTCTGCAACCCCGCCCAGCACTGCTGATATTCGCGCTGACGATGTTCGGCATCGAGCGCCTGCTGCGTCGGCCGGATCACCGCACGGGTCTCGAACATGAACGCCATGGTGTCGCGGATGTAGTCGGGCTTCGACGTATCGGCATTCGAGGCCTTTTCAAACGTAGCGGCGTCCGGGCCGTGGCCGGTCATGCAGTTGTGGATCGAACAGCCGCCCGGCGCGAAACCGTCGGCCTTGGCGTCGTAAGCACCATGCACCAGACCCATGAATTCGCTGGCGGTGTTGCGGTGGAACCACGGTGGCCGGAAGGTGTTTTCCATCGCGAGGATGCGCGGCGGAAAGATCACGAAGTCCAGATTGCCCACGCCGGGCGAATCGGTGGGCGAACTCAGGACCAGCAAGATGCTGGGGTCGGGATGATCGAA
>JAYUIZ010000918.1:0-1192 GCA_043765595.1 Lysobacter sp.
GCCAGGCGGTTGTTGCGGCAGTCGTAGACGGCCAGTTCGGGCGGCAGGGTCAGCGTTTCGATGCCGTCGACCCGGCCGATCCAAGTCTCCAAGCGAGCGTTGGCGGTGGCGCCTTCGCCGAAATCGTTGCGGCGCAGGCCGCTGCGGCGTGCGCGCAGCGCCTCGGCCTGCGCCTCGCGGCCGTGGCCCAGCGCGGTGGTGGCGGTATACGCGCGGATCGCCAGTGGCGTCATCGGCGGGAAGGACATCGCTACGAAAGACACCAGATCGCCTGTTTTCGAAAAGAGCTGGATTATAGCCGTGGCCGCACATTCCAAGCTGATCGCCGCCGAACCGCGCGTTATCCTGCCGCCACCGGACGGGGTCCGGCTTTCCGTTCAGTGTCTTTCCATCCATCGTCTCCACAGGGGGTTTTCGTGCGCTTTTCCGCCATCGTGCTATCCGTTCTTTCGCTGCTCGCCTTCAGCGGTGCCGTCCAGGCCCGCCAGGCGCCGCTGGTCGATCCTGACCCGGTTTCCATCCCCGCCGGCCTCTCCCAGGAAAAGGCGGTCAAGGACATCAAACGCGCCCTGATCGGCCGCGGCTGGACCATCACCGCCGAGCGTCCGGGCGAAATCGATTCCACCCTCAATCTCCGGACCCACACCGCGAAGATCCGCGTGACCTGGGACGCGCAGACGGTGCGCATCGCCTATGTCGACAGCGTCGATCTCGACTACAAGGAGCGCAAGGGCAAGCGCTTCATCCACCCGAACTACCTGGGCTGGGTCAGCAATATCGCCAAGGACATGGGCACGAACATGCAGCTGTCGGCGATCGAGTGATCTGGTGGGCGTGATGCCCGTCGTGTTCGACCGCGGGGCGCAACGCGTCCCGCGGTGTACCCCCTCCGTCACGCCTGTCCGTTCGATTTGAGGCGGCGAAGCGGGCCGCTTTCTCGGGCCGCTATGCTTGCGGCCACGGCCGAAGCCCGAGATTCGAGAGCGCATGCACGACCGACGCGTCCGCCAGATCAACCCAGACACCGGACAGAACGCCGCCCCAGCTCCGTTCGCGGGCTTCGCCGACCGACGGAACATCGTGGTGCTGGGTGACCTAGCAGGCTGCTGAAATACTCATTGACCGCTCCCAAAATTTCGATCCATGAGCTAGAAACGACACGTAACCCATTGATGCTTGGTTCGTCCTTACT
>JAYUIZ010000919.1:0-3439 GCA_043765595.1 Lysobacter sp.
GTCAGTTCACTTTTACCGCATTGACCGTGGTGGGTGACGGCTCCGGCAAGGTCGGCTTCGGCTACGGTAAGGCGCGTGAAGTGCCGGTCGCGATCCAGAAGTCGATGGAATACGCGCGCAAGAACATGAGTAGTGTCGATCTGAATGGCGGCACCTTGTGGCACGCTGTCAAATCGGGTCACGGCGCTGCGCACGTTTACATGCAGCCTGCTTCGGAAGGTACCGGCGTGATCGCTGGTGGCGCGATGCGCGCTGTCCTCGAAGCGGTTGGTGTGAAGAATGTGCTTGCCAAGGCTACCGGTTCACGTAACCCGATTAATTTGGTCCGGGCCACGCTGAGGGGCCTCGAATCCATGCAGTCGCCGACTCGTATTGCTGCGAAGCGTGGCAAGAAGACCGAGGAGATCAAACATGGCTGATACCAAGACCGCCGATTCCAATGGAACCGTCAAGGTCCGTCTGGTCAGAGGCCTCCGCGGTACCCAGGCCCGTCACCGTCTTTCGGTGAAGGCCTTGGGCCTGAACAAACTGAATGACGTGCGCGAATTGAAGGACAGTCCGCAGGTGCGTGGTCTGATCACGCAGCTGCACTATCTCGTTCGCGTCGAGGAGTAATGAAATGCGTCTGAATACACTCAAGCCCGCCGACGGCGCTCGCAAAGAGCGTACCCGCGTCGGTCGTGGTATTGGTTCTGGCCTCGGCAAGACTGCTGGTCGTGGCCATAAGGGTTCTTTTGCTCGTGCCGGCAAGGGCAAGATCAAGGCCGGTTTCGAAGGCGGCCAGATGCCCATGCAGCGCCGCCTGCCGAAGATTGGTTTCCGGTCGAAGATGTCGAAGCAGAGCGCCGATGTGATGCTTTACCAGTTGGAGAAACTCGAAGGCACGATCGATATCGCCGTGCTGCGGGCCGCCAAGCTGATTCCGAGCAGCGCGAAGAAGGTGAAGGTCGTGCTGAAGGGCGAGCTGACCAAAAAGCTTGTGCTGAAGGGTCTTCTGGCGACCGCTGGCGCGAAGGCGGCGATCGAAGCTGCCGGCGGCAGCGTCGAGTCGCTCGAAACCAAGGAGTAATCCGGGCATGGCGCGCAGCGCGAACGCAATCGGTAGCGTCGGTGGTGGGCTCGGTAAATTCAGCGAGCTGCGGTCCCGGCTGCTCTTCGTCGTCGGAGCATTGATCGTCTACCGCATCGGTTGTTACATCCCGGTGCCAGGCGTCAATCCCGATGCGATGCTGGAGTTGATGAAGTCCCAAGAAGGGACCATCGTGGACATGTTCAACATGTTTTCCGGCGGTGCGCTGGAACGCTTCAGTCTGTTCGCGCTCAATGTCGTGCCTTACATCTCGGCATCGATCATCGTTCAGTTGCTTGTTCAGATCGTGCCCAGCCTGAAGGCGATCCAGAAGGAAGGCGAGTCCGGTCGTCGTCGGGTCACCCAGTGGTCGCGCATCGGTGCGATTCCGTTGGCGGTTTTCCAGGCTGCCGGTATCGCCACCGCGCTCCAGGCATCCGGTGCAAACAACGGTATCCCGGTGGTCTACTCGCCCGGCATGGGCTTCATCCTGACCGCAGTCGTTTCGCTGACAGCAGGCACGATGTTCCTCATGTGGATTGGTGAACAAGTCACCGAGCGTGGCATCGGCAACGGTGTCTCGCTAATCATCTTCGCCGGCATCGTCGCTGGTCTGCCTGGTGCAGTCCTCAGTACACTTGAGCAGGCCCGCAACGGCGATATGAGCTCGCTGACAGTGATCGCGATTCTGGTGATCGTGATGGTCTTCACTTACTTCGTGGTGTTTGTCGAACGCGGACAGCGCAGGATCACGGTGAATTACGCGCGGCGGCAGGGCGGCCGTAATGCCTACATGAATCAGACCTCGTTCCTGCCGCTCAAGCTCAACATGTCTGGTGTGATTCCGGCGATCTTTGCTTCGTCGATCATCATGTTCCCGGCAACGGCGTCGACGTGGTTCAGCGCCAGCGGCAATGTCAGCGTCCTCCAGAAAGTCGCGCAGGCGCTTTCGCCCGGAGAGCCGCTGTACATGATCCTCTTCGCTGCGTTGATCATCGGCTTTGCGTTTTTCTACACCGCCCTGGTCTTCAACTCGCAGGAAACTGCGGACAATCTGAAGAAGTCTGGCGCGCTGATTCCGGGTATTCGTCCCGGAAAGGCGACGGCGGATTACATCGATGCCGTGCTGACCCGCCTCACGGCGGCCGGCGCGATCTATCTGGTGATCGTCTGTCTTCTGCCTACATTCATGCAGACTGAGCTTGGTACGTCGTTCTATTTCGGTGGTACCTCACTCCTTATTGTGGTCGTGGTGGTGATGGATTTCATCGCGCAGATCCAGGCGCATCTGATGTCTCACCAGTACGAAAGCTTGTTGAAGAAGGCGAATCTTAAAGGCGGCTCACGCGGGCGTTGATTCGAATGCCATCGCCTTTCGCTAGTGTAGAATTGGTAGCCCAGAGGATCGGGCATGAATAGCAGGCGGATGGCCTGTGCCATGGACGTTAATACAGAATTTCCGCTTTCTCCTTCTCATGGGAAAGCAAGATGGGCGACTCGCGCAGCGGTCTCGGGCGTGGGTGGATCGAAGCCAGTGTCGACACATGAGGAGTGTCGGCCGGCAGAGCAGGTAGCTTTGAAAGAAGCATGCCTGCTCGCCAGCCTCGATCCGTCGCCGGAGCATGGGCACTCTCCCCACGCCGGAAGGTCCGCTGGTGCCTTTTGTAGGTCCCGGCGGTGTCGAGCTTCGGTTTGACCCCTTCCATGATCACCGAGGCCCTGTTACAATTTCTAGTTCACTTAGTCCAAGTGCCCTATCCGCCGGGGAAACCCGGCCGCCAAACCAGTTGGAGATTCGCGCATGGCGCGTATTGCAGGTGTCAACCTGCCTGCCCAGAAACACGTCTGGGTTGGGCTGCAAAGCATCTACGGCATTGGCCGTACCCGTTCGAAGCAAGTCTGCGAAGCCGCAGGCGTGACTTCGAGCACCAAGATCCGCGACCTGTCCGAAGCTGAAGTCGAGCGCATTCGCGCCCAAATCGGCAAGATCACGGTCGAAGGCGACCTTCGCCGCGAAGTCGGCATGGCCATCAAGCGTCTGATGGACCTAGCTTGCTACCGCGGTCTGCGTCATCGTCGTGGCCTGCCGCTCCGCGGTCAGCGCACCCGGACCAATGCACGCACCCGCAAGGGTCCGCGCAAGGCCATCAAGAAGTAAGGGGCATAGACTATGGCCAAGCCGGCAGCAGCAAAAACCAAGAAGAAGATCAAGCGTGTCGTCACCGACGGCATCGCCCATGTCCACGCTTCGTTCAACAATACGATCATCACGATCACCGACCGCCAGGGCAATGCGCTCTCGTGGGCGACTTCGGGCGGCGCGGGTTTCCGCGGTTCGCGCAAGTCGACTCCGTTCGCCGCTCAGGTTGC
>JAYUIZ010000920.1:0-10590 GCA_043765595.1 Lysobacter sp.
CACCCAATCGCTATCAGTCCCGGTTGTAGAGGCGAACAGCTCTACCTTGGGCGCCCCCATGATGTGCATGGCTTTTTCCAGCGGGGCGCTGGTCCAGACCGCGACATCGGGACGTCCGGTCACGAAACGCTGGTCATGCACCAGCCAGGGCTTCCACTGCATCGGATCGCGCATGTCGATGGGACGCGGGATGAACGGAACGGGACGAGCCGGATCGCTGACGTAGTCCTCGCGCCCGGGCGAGCCGGGTCTGTCGAAGGTCGCCATGCCACCCGCCGCCAGATAGATGTGCTTGGGCATTCCCATGGGCCAGCGCTGCGAGACGTTCCACGTGTTGGCTCCGGTCGCATACGTGAGCACCGGCGGCGTCTTGGGGTCGGGTGCGCCTTTAAGCCAATGATCGAAGAACGGCTTCGCATATTTCACGCGCCATTCGCGGGCTGTGTCGCCATTGAAGGTGAGCGCGCCAAGGTCATATCCGTAATGATTGAACCCCGAATGCCGCCAAGGGCCGATCACAAGCGACACCCGGTCGTTGTTTCTGTCTTTCGGCTCAAGCGCGCGGTAAACCGCAGACGCGCCATAGCTGTCTTCCTGGTCCCACTGTCCGACCACCAGCATCGTCGGCACCGTATGCGGCCGCGCCGCGAGCCACTTGTCGACTGCCTGCAGCGACCAGAACTCGGTGTAGGCGGGGTTTTCGAGAAACTTGCGGATGCCGGGCACATGGCCGGCGCCGACCATCTTCACAAAGTCCGCAACCGATCCGGCCTCGAGATAACGCGTGTAGTCGTCACCACCACCCAGCGGGAATTCGCCGCCGCCCTTGCCCTTGTTGAATCCCTGACTCAGCGGGAACCCGAGCGAATTCATTCGGAAGGCGCCATTGTGGAACCAGTCGTCGCCCATCCAGCCATCGACCATCGGGCTTTGCGCGATCACGGCCTTCAGCGCGGGATGCGGATCGATCAACGTCATCAACGCCGTGAAGCCCAGATAGCTGGAGCCAATAGCGCCGACATTGCCGTTCGCCTCCGGTGTGTTCTGCACCAGCCACTCGATGGTGTCGTGGGCATCGGTCGATTCGTCGATGCCGGTGTCGTTCAACGGCCCGGACAGCGGTCGATTGAGCACCCACACGCCTTCGGACTTGTGCATACCGCGGATGTCCTGATAGACGCGGATGTATCCGTCTTCGACGAATTCCGCATCCATGATCTCCAGCACGTCGACGATACGCTGGCTGTTCACGCGGCCCGTTTGCTTGCTGGCGTTGTAGGGCGTGCGCGAAAGCAGGATCGGCGCGCGCGTGACCCCTTTCTTCATCAGGACAACCGTGAACAGTTTTACGCCGTCGCGCATCGGGACCATGACTTCGCGCCGGACGTAGTCGGCAGACGGGAGAATTTGGTCGTACTTTTCCACGACGTCCGCGGTCATCGGTGTGACCCGGGCGGGCGTTTGCACCGCTGCCGTTGCGCAGGCAATGAATATTCCGCTGCAGACGATAGCGGCGCCGACCTTGAAGATGGTCATGCCGATACTCCGCATGGATCCGGCACGGTGGTGCCCGTCGTCACGATCGAAGAAAGGGTGTGTGTCATGTCGAGTCTCCAGGTTCTGTCGGTCGATGTGTGTCGTACTGCGTGGGCCGCTCACGCCTGCTGAATGCCGGGCGTGCCGTTAGCGATGGCGAAACGTCCCAGGGTTTCGATGCCGCTGTCGCGGCGCTTCACGTCCTCCAGCGCGCGGACATCGATGCGCGCGTCGCGTTCCAGCGTGAGCAGGCAATAGCCCCGGCGGTCGCTGCGTGCAAAGCGGAAGTGCGGATTCAGGGCCGCGCTGCGCGCGAATTCCTCCTGCTTTGCGCCCTGCGAGGAGATGGAGGTGCCGCAGACTTCACTGGCGAGGATCGGCGCGCGCGGGTCGAAAGGATCGCGCTTGAGGTCTGCCAGCACGGTGGCGTGGATATCGCCGCCCACCACCAACGGATTGGCGACACGATGCCGCTCCAGCATCGACAGCACCGCATCGCGCGTTCGCGGATAGCCGTCCCAGCGATCGGTACGGATCGAGTGCTCAGGCCCGGGCATCTCGTCGTGCGCACTCATCAAGGTGGTCTGCGCGAGGATGTTCCAGCGCCAGCCGCGGCGCGCCAGCGCATCGTCCAGCCATCGCTCTTGGGCTGGGCCGAGCAGGCTCCGTCCTGTCGCATCCAGGTCGGCACAGTCGCCGTGCTCGATGGTGCGCCCGCCGCCGCCCTTGAGCGCGTCTGGACAGGCCTGCGGACTGCGATACTGCCGCCCGTCGAGCATCAGAATCCGGGCATGTGCGCCCCAGCGCACTTCGGTGTGCAGCCTCAGGCCACCGTCGGGGCGCGGGCGCATCGCGCCCGGCAGGGGCATGTGTTCGTAGTAGGCCTGATAGGCGGCGGCCCGACGCTGCAGGAACCGCGGGTCGAGGTACTCCGACTGCGCATCGGCGTGATCGTTGTCGACTTCGTGATCGTCCCAGGTGACCAGCCACGGCATCGCCGCATGCGAACGCTGTAGGTCGGCGTCGGCCTTGTACTGGGCATGTCGCACCCGGTATTCGCCCAATGCATGCGGTTCTTCGCCGACGTAGCGACGCACCAGATCGTCGCCCCATGAGCTTTCGTAGATGTAGTCGCCGAGAAATATCATCAGATCCGGTGCGTCGTCGGCCACGTGCCGATGCGCGGCGAAATACCCCTGCTCGTAGTGCTGACACGAACCGATCGCGAAGCGCAGGCGGTCGACCGCCGCGCCCGGCGCTGGGGCCGTGCGGGTGCGGCCGACGGGGCTGACCTCGTCGCCGCAGAGAAAACGATAGAAATACGGCCGCGCCGGGCGCAGGCCGCGCACATCGACATGGACACTGTGCGCGAGTTCCGACACCGCGCGCTGGCGGCCTTCGACGACAACCGTGGCGAACGTCTCGTCCTCGGCCACCTGCCAGGTCACGGGCAACACCTCGTCGCGCCCGACACCGCCATCGGGCTGCAGCGGCAGCGGCGCCAACCGGGTCCACAGCGTCATGCCGTCGGGCGTGGGATACCCGGAGGCGACACCCAGTGTGAAGGGGCTGCCGGCAAACCGCTGCCGCGCTGATTGCGCACGCAGCGGTGCCGGTAGCAGGGCCGTGCCCGCCAAACCAACGGCGGCAAGCAGAATGTCGCGCCGGGAAAGACGGCCTTCGCGCAGCAGCGTGTTATGCAGTGCGATCGCCGGAGGGGGTGAGCGTTTCATGGGCGTGTGCCGGTATCGGAAGGTGTGGCGTGCTTGTCGAAGAACTGCTGCAGCGACAGGCGGGTGTGCGCGAATGCGTCGCGCCAGTACGGGGTGTCGTGGTCGCCGGGCAGCAGCACCAGCGCATGCGCCAGACCGCGCGTCCTCAGCGCGTCGGCGAGCGCCAGCGTTTCCGGCAGCAAACCGTCCTGTAGACCGCAGTCCAGATGCAGGAACGGTGCAGTCGCGGGGTCGATGCGGGTCGCTATGACGGATGGATCGGCCGCATCGGCGTGCTCCACAGTGACGAACACCCGCCCGCGCGGGGTGCGTTCGCGCTGGGTCGCGAAGCCTGGGATCGCCACGGGCGGCTTTTCATCTTTGGACCACAGCTCGGGTCGGTTCCAGTCGTCTTCGCCGCGCACGATTTCGTCGCGGGCGCGTGCGGCGAATCGCAGCGCGCCTGCGCTGGAGAACGCGAACCCGAAGCGGTCCGGGTGGTGCAGCGCGATGGCGATCGCGCCGTATCCGCCCATCGACAATCCGCCGATTGCGCGCGCGCCGCGCTCCGGGCGCGTCCGCCAACGCAGATCGACCTCGGCCACCAAGTCCTGCGCGATGGCGTCTTCCCAGCGCTGCGGCTGCGATTCCGTGCTGCCATTCCAGTTGGTGTAGAAGCCGTTGCCGCCATCGGCCAGCACCACGATTGCTTGCAATTGCGTGGCGGTGTCGCTGGGAAGTCCTGCATAAGTCAGCCAGGACGTGTGATGGCCGGTATGGCCGTGCAGTAGATACAGCACCGGATAACGACGCGCATTCTCCGCATATCCGTCCGGCAGCAGCACCGTGTACTTGAGGCTGCGCGCCACCGCAGGTGAGTCGTACTCGATGATCCGCGCACCTGCGGGCAGGTCCTGCGCGGACGCAAGATTCGCGCAGACCAGCAGAGCTGTCATGACCAGTGCGAATGCACGATATCTCACCGCGCGCATCCGCTCTCCGGGTTGAAGTGGCGTGGAAAGCACAGGAAGGTTCACGCCAACACCGTGCGTCGAAACCGATGCACGGCCACCGCCACGCACAGCAAAGAAACGAACAGCACCCAGCCCACACCCCGGGGTGGAAAGCGCGTTGGCGCATTGGCCACGAATGCGGGTAATTGCGCATCAAGAGCCGCATCGAAGACGATCTTCTGCTCGACCGGGCCGCGCAACACGCGCTTGAATGCCGCCAGTCGCACAATCGCTTCGCGGCGCTGCACCGCATAAGTGCGCGCGTCGGTGCCCGCGATGGCGGCGAGCGCACCGCCGACGATCATCGGCGGCGACAGCCAATGCGCCCGTTCGACCGTTGCCTGCTGCAGGGCGAACTGACGGTCGAATGCCTCCACACCTGGTGCCACCCGCCGATCCACCGCCAGACCGATGCGGTAGTTTTTGCGTACGACTTCGCGCAAAGCCACGGGACTATCGCCAGCAAGCGCGGCATGGTCGTTCTCATAGGCCTGGGTGGCGGAGGTCTCGGCGGCGCGTGCCGCGACGATCTGCGTCAGCCGAGACGGTGATGGGTGCAGTGCCTGTGCGCCCGCGTTGATGGTGGCAGGCGCGACGAATACCAGCATCGCCCAGAGCCCGACCAAGGCCATCGCGGCGCTTTCGGCGCCCACGCGCAAGCTGTTGACCCACAGGATCACCGCCCACCAGAACCCCAAACCCAGCGCTGCCACGCCCAGCCAGCATGCGGCCGCAACCCCGCGCCCCGGCAGGTCGGGTCCGATGATCAGCAACGCCAGCGCCGACAGCACCAACGGCAGCAGCACCAACAACAGCCGGTTGAGGCTGCGCACGAGCAGCAGCGGCAATAGCGACGCTGCTTGGGAGAGGATCAAGCGTGCGGTTCCACGCTCGCGGTCTACGGAAAAAACGCCAAACCCGACCGCAATCAGCAGCAGCGGCGCGATGACCACCGCAACAAACGCCAAGTCCAGCCGTCCGCGCATCAGTCGGGCAGCGTTGTCGAGCTGATAATTCCGGAACATGCTGTCGGCGCGATGGCGCATACGCAACGTGGCGGTGGCAGGTTCGATATCAGAACGACCGATCGAGAAATCCGCCAGCGTCGGCACGGGAAAAGCCACCGGCCGGGTGACGCGCGTCGGCAGCAATACGCGCGTCGCTTCGTCAAGATCGGGAGCGGTCAGTTGGCCGCGGAGCATGTTGCTGGCTTCGTTGGCATCGGCGAGGAAAGCGGCACGCTCGCGTTCGAGCCGGTCGATCCAGATTGCCCCACCCCATGCACCGGCAGCGGCGCACAGGGTGCCGATGGCGAGCACCACCATGGAGAGCCGTTCGCGCATGAGCTGGCGCGCATCCAGCCGCAACAGTCGCCCAAGGTGTCTCAACGCACGCACGGTCACGGCTCCTCGCTCGCTAGCGCGCGGGCCGCAGCGCGCAGCGCCAGCATCCCTGCTGCCACCCACGCCAACAGGATCAGCGCATCCGGCAGCCAGCCGCGCCACAGCGCTGTCCAGGCTGGCGCGCGATATGCGAACGACGGGATCTGCGCCCACAGCGCCGGGCCCGCCTTGTAGTCGAAGTTCTCACGCCCGGCGTTGCGGATCATGTCGCCGTTCAACAAACCCACGGTGTGCCGGCGATGCGCCTCCGCCTGCGCGACGAAGGCGCGCTGATGCGCGCTGTCAGTGCCGGCCAGTCCGGCCGACACGTTCTGTACGGCGACCAGCGGCGATATCAGCGCGGTTGCGCGAAGGATCCGCTGTTGGCGATCCTCGATCGCGTGCAGCGCGGCGTAGTGGCGATCGAACACGGCATTGCCCTGCCGCTCGGCGGCATCCAGTTGAATACCGGCAAAGTTCACCGGCAGATCCTCCAGCCGCGTCACTCCATACCGTTGCAGCGTCGCCTCCTGCAGGCGACGCGCGGCCGCATTGTCGGCATCGAAGACATCAACGGCCCCGAGATCCGTCGTCACCTGCGACCAGAACGTCGTGGCCGCCGGCAGTGGTGCCAACGCTTCGGCCGCCGTGGCGCCCAGTCGGGGCGATAGCGGCACCGCCAGCAACCAGCCCCCGACCAGCAGCACCATCGCCCGATCCACCGAGCGCACCCGCACCGAAACCGCCACCGCCAGCAGGACCGCTGCACCGAGATACATCACATGCGCCCCCAGCCACAGGGCAAGGCGCTGGATCTGATCCGCATCCACCGGTGTCGGTGCCAACGCCACCAGGGCCGCCGCCGCCGGCAACAGCGGCGCCAGCACTAGGGCGGCCAGTATCGCCATCGCACGCGTCTTCAACGCGACCGCGCGTTCGACCCGTAAACCAGAGACCAACATCAGGCGCAAGGTACCGCGCTCCCGTTCCCGCGCGACCAGACCGGCGGCCAACACCGCTACCAGCAGCGGCGCCAGTGTCTGCAGCACCCAGGCCAGACTGAACTGGCCCAGATCGAGCGCACCCACACGATCCTCCGCCGCACGCGCTGCGGCGGCGTCCTGATAGTGCGCTTCCATCCAGATGGCGGCACCGGCATACGGCGTGACCCCAGGATCCAGCAGCGACATCGCCGACAGCGGCCGGAATGCCCAACTGTTGAAGTGCGCGGCGCCGTGCGGACTGCGCTCGCCCTGCTCCAGCCAGGTCCGGCGGTCGAGCGCTTCGGCGGCGATCCGCTCGCGTTCATACGCGTCCACTTGCTGCCATGCCAGCATCAGCGACAGCAAGGCCAGCAGTACGACGACCGCTGCGGCTAACGACAGCCTGCGATCACGCGTGAATTCGCGCAGATCCTTGCATATCAACGCGCGCATCGCCTGCGCATCCGCCGCGCTCATGCGGCCCGCTCCGCCATGTGCCGGAGATAGATCGCTTCCAGTTCACGCGCCGACAGCGTGCGCGGATCGATCCACTCCAGCAGCCTGCCGTGACGCATGATGCCAACCCGGCTGGCGATTTCGCAGGCGCGGAAGATGTCGTGGGTGGACACCAGCAAGGCAACACCATTGCTGGCGACGCGCCCGAGCACCGCAACCAGATCGTTGGCCGAGGCCGGATCGAGCCCCGACAGTGGTTCGTCGAGCAGGATGGCATCAGCCTGCTTGGCCAGCGCTATCGCCAAGCCGAGTTTCTGGCGCATGCCCTTGGAGTAAGTCGCGACCGGCCGGTTGATGGCGTCCGACGGGAAGGACAGCGAGGCCAGCAATGTGGCTTGACGCTCGGCGTCGAGCGGCGCCTGCCCCGACAGCGCATGGAAGAACGCCAGATTCTCCGCACCCGACAGCGACGGATACAGACTGACCACCTCGGCCACGTAACCCAGCCGACGCCGGGCCTGCTCGGGGTCTTGCGCGACGTCTATGCCACCGACACTGGCCCGACCCGCCGTCGCGCGGGTGAAGCCGAGAAACAGATTCAGTGTCGTGGTCTTGCCAGCCCCGTTGGCGCCTAGCAGGCAGACCACTTCGCCCCGGACGACGGACAGATCAAGGCCATTGAGCGCCATCACCTCCCCGTAACGTTTACTCAAGCCTTGGGCTTGGAGGACCGGCGTTGCGTTCGGCAACGCAGCGGAAGCGTCACTAAGGTGCACATTCGACATACGCATCCTGGGGCCGCATCTGCGACATAAGGTTGGCCGGTGGCCTGAATTGTTATGTTATAACATGTTTTTCCTTTGCCGCTTCTGCAGCTTCTGCCGCCTACTTCACATTTAAACCACCCGAGAACATCAATGGTCCCCGAAGACTATCCAGACTGGCGTCATTGCATCGAAGTCGTTTGCGGCATTCCACTGACGCCTCATTACATGCGAGAGCGGATCTCAGCATTGGGCGATCCGCACGAATTCCATACGCAGCGCTTCATCGCCTGTTATGGGGACGCACACCTTCTGCGCGTACGCGCCTGGTTTGCGCAGGCCCTGACCGAGGCGGAACACCGGGCCTGAGCCCCCTCACGATGCCACCCAGAACCATTGCCACAAAACTTTCCCCATTACGCTAGGCCGCGATCCGGCGTGAGAGCGCGTTTGGATTCCACGTGCTCTTGCTGCGCCAAATCGACTAAGCAAACCGCTCTCTGCGGATCCCACGACCCCTGCATTTCGCAGGGGTTTCGCGTCTTGGCCTTAGAGGGTGTTTACAAAATAGTAAAATGCGTTCCATCCAATCACCGAGAGGATCAGGATGGGCCGCCCCTTCAAGCTTCAAGCCGAGCAAGAAGCCGTGCTCACGCAGATCGTCGAGTCGGACCCGAACGCTACTCTGGACGAGATCGGTGCAGAGCTGTTTCGTCGGACAGGCGTGAAGGTTTACAGGCAGACGCTGGCCACATCGCTGAGCCGCATTGGGCTTGTGTGCCTACCCAGCAACAAAGCCGTCGTCGTGACGGTTGCCGCCCCCCAGTCGAAGCGGTACGGCTATACCGATTCACATCGGCGGCTGGAACCGGAGCAGACGTATCCCAGTTGCCTGACTGATGTCGAATGGGCGTTGGTGGGTGACATCTTCGAGCGTGAAGGTGGCCGCGGATTGCCACTGCGCGTGGATCGCCGGGCATTGGTCGATGCGTGTATTTACATCGTGCGCACCGGATGCGCATTGCGCATGCTGCCCTAGGGGTTTCCTCGTTGGCAGAACGTGTATCGCACCTTTCGGCGCTGGAGCGAGCAAGGAAAGTACAAACAACCGGACCTGTTCGCCGTCGCGGTCGATGACAAGGGGTTTGTCGTATTGGCCAAACGCTGGGTCGTGGAGCGCACACATGCATGGAACGAGCGTGCGCGCAGGTTGATCATGCATCACGACCGATTGTCCGCAGTCTCGGAAGCTTGGGTATGGCTCACAGAAGCAAGAATACTGCTTCGACGATTGACGACCTGATTTTGTAAACACCCTCTGAGCGCGTGTTGCTGCTCCTCAGCACTCATTCGCTCCAGATGCTCGGGTCGGCGCTGGTATTCTGGCCCCATGCTGCCCCAGCAGTGGGCCGCCAAGTCACTTGGGCGCAGGATTGATGTCGAGAGAGAGCAAAAAGGAAAAGTTCGTCGCCACCCTGTAGGGCTTGGGCGGTTCGGCAGGCAACAAAACCCTGAAAGAAGCGCTGGGCTGGGCAGATTCCACCTATGTAAGCGTCAAGACCGCACTGATCGAAGACGACAAGATCGTGCTTGGCCGCGGCCGTGGCGGGTCGGTCACACTGCAAGAGGAACGGCGCAAGCCACGCGTCGCGCGTGCCGCCTCGCGCGTTCCACCTCAGACGCGCGAGGGCAACACACCCGTGTCATCGCCCTGACAGGCCCGGAACGTATCGGCGCTGCAAAGCCCCAAGCCACCACGCGCCCACAGCCCGCGTCAGCCCGTGCCAACCCTGGCTCGGGCGAGTCCCAGCTTGGATTCGAGGCCGATCTGTTCAAAACCGCCGACAAACTGCGCGGCACGATGGAACCATCGGACTACAAGCACATCGTGCTCGGTGTGATTTTTCTCAAGCACATCTCCGACAGCTTTGAAACTCGGCATGCGGAACTGCTCGCCAAGTATCCGGAAGACGCCGAAGACCCCGATCAATACGCGCAGGACAACATCTTCTGGGTACCCAAAGAAGCGCGCTGGTCGTATCTGCAAGCCAATGCAAAACAGTCGGCATCGGACGGTTGATCGACGATGCCATGCTGAAGATCGAAAGCCGCAACGATTCGCTCAAAGGTGAGCTACCGAAAGACTAAGGCCGCCCTGCGCTCAATCCGGTCACATTGGGCGAACTCATCGACCTGATGTCCAATATTCCGCTCAGGCGCGAGAAAAATGATTCACGTGATGTGCTCGGCCGCGTTTACGAATATTTCCCGGCTCTTCGTGAATTCCAGTGGGTCGATTCCACAGCCTTGCAAGCGGAATCACCTTTGAGATCAGGCATTTGCACTGTTCTGATGGGTGGTATTTCGCGCATCATTGGCCGATGCACCTATCTGACCAGCCATCAGGCCGTCTCATTGACGCCTATGCCTTCCCCGGATGCCGTCCGTTGTCCCGCGTCCAGCATGTGCCGGATGATCCGCAGGCACGGGTGGTTACCGTGCGTCATGGACTACATGCGCGAGCAGTTGCAGCGTGCCGGTCCGCCAGACGACGACCGTTCTCCTGCACCAATGCGCGCATGACCCCCGGCTGCGTCCGCCGGATCTTGTCGTACAACGCGGCCAAAGACACCGGCAATTGCGGCTGCTTGCGTGCGGCCGCATGCAGGGAAGGACTCTGCCCCAGTGCGACCAGCCCCATCAGCTCTACCACAGTGGAAAACAGCAGTTCCCGCGAATATTGA
>JAYUIZ010000921.1:0-3438 GCA_043765595.1 Lysobacter sp.
CTGCGAGCGTCGGCTGCGCGCCGATGGCGTCGACAGCCGCTTGCGCATGACCTTCGATCAGCGCATGCAGCGGCGCGATGCGGTCCGCTGGTGCGCGCGACGACCAGTCGGCGTCGCCGAGCAATGCGCCAATCGCGACATCGTGGGTGCCGGAATCCTGGCGCAGATCGAGGCTGGCGAGATGGAAGCCGAACGTGCGCAGCCGCCACAGCACGCGCTGCAGGGCGAAGCGGCCGGCGTGTTCGCCGCGATGGCGCACCAGACTGGCGTCAATCGCCTGCAGATCGGCCAGCAGACCGTCGGCGTCGGCATAACCATGCGCGCCGCCGGCCAGTGTGGCTGCCAGCCGCGCGCGGATCAGGTCCAGCAGCTGCCGGTAGGGCATATCGCCCAAGCGCGGGCTGAGCTTCGCGGCCGCTGCGGGCAGCAGCGCGGTGTATTCGACAATGCGCGCTTCGATGGCGTCGTCCACCTGCACGCGGCCGCGGCTCTGGGTGAGAATTTCGCCGAGTGCGCGCAGGTCGGCGCGGTAGTTCGCCAGCACCTGCGCGCGCTGCGCCGATAGTGCAGCGAGGATGGTATCGGCGCCGACGTTGGGGTTGCCGTCCATGTCGCCGCCGACCCAGGTGCCGAAGCGCAGCATCGGCGGCAGTTCCAGGCGCTGATAGCCGGGCGTATCGCCGTAGGCGTGTTCGATCGCGTCGGCGAAGGCTTCGTAATACACCGGCAGCGCGCGATACAGCACATTGTTGAGATAGAAGCCGATGTGTTCGACCTCATGGGCCACAGTCGGCTGCTGCGCGGGCGTGTCGCTGGTCTGCCAGCTGGCGGTGAGCGCCTGGCGGATGCGCGCGGTATCGGCGCTGCGTTCTGCCGGAGTGCGCTGGCGATCGATGTCGCCGATCAGCAGTTCGGCGACGGTGCGTTCCTTCAGCAGCAGCGAGCGGCGCACGGCTTCGGTGGGATGCGCGGTGAACACCGGCTCGATCCGCAGCCGCGGCAGCAATTCGCGCACCTCGTCGAGGGTGACGCCTTTCTCGCGCAGCGCGCGCAGCACCGCGGTCATTCCGCCGGGTTGCGGCGCATCGGTGCTGCGCTGGTAATCGCGGCGGCGACGGATGCGGTGGATGCGTTCGGCCAGATTGACCACGCCGAAGTACGCGGCGAATGCGCGGACGAGGGCATCGGCGCCTTCCATCGGCACCGCGGCGAGGCGTTCGGCCAGTTCGTCGATGCTGTCGCCCTGCTCGCGTCGCGCGATGGCGGCGCGGCGCACGGATTCGACCTGGGTCAGGAGTTCGGCCGAGACTTGTTCGGCCAGCATGTCGCCGACCATGGCGCCCAGTTGCCGCACGTCGTCGCGCAGCAGGGTGTCGGTCTCGGCGAATTCGAGGGTGTCGCGTACGCGCATGGTTGCTCGCAGTGGGGTGCGAACCGTCGAGCGTACACAAAAGCCGGGCTGGGTGGATATGGATTCGTATGCATAGCGTCTCTGCCGGGAGGCCTATGCGTGTGACGGCCGGTGGGGTCTTCAGGCTGCTGTGCCTGAAGCATCATCGTTTCACTTCCGTCATGGGTCGGCCTGAAGGCCGCTCTACAGGTAAGCGTGCTTCGACCCGTCGCGACTTGCGTCGCTCCCACAAGAAAAAGCGGCTGGACATTGCTCCCCACAAGAAAAGCGAGTGGAGCTTGCTCCCACAAAAAAGCGACTGGATCTTGCTCCCACAAGAAAGTGACTGGATCTTGCTCCCAAAAGAAAAGCGACTGGATCTTGCCCCCACAAGAAAGCCGATTGGACCTTGCCCACAAGGAAAGCGACTGAACCATTGTGGGAGCGACGAGAGTCGCGACAGACGCGGCAGGTCAGTAAGCGAACTCCCGGAACACACGGTCGATATCGCCCTGCCAGGCGCCGTGATACAGCGCCAGTTTGCGTTCGGCCGAGGTCTCGCCGCTCTCCACCACCTCGATCAACGGGGTGATGAAGCCGCTTTCGTCGGCGCCGCTGCTGTTGAGCACGGCGCGACGCTGCAGGCCGGCGGCGGAAATCTTCACCGCTTCGCGCGCCAGATCCAGCAGCGTGCCGCCGCGGACGTTACCGATACGAGTCGGCACCTTCAACGCCAGCTTCGGCACGCCGTCGCGCAGGGCATTGCGTTCGTCCATGCTGAAATCCTTGACCAGATCCCAGGCGGCATCCAGCGCAGCATCGTCGTATAGCAGACCGACCCAGAACGCCGGCAGCGCGCAGATCCGGCCCCACGGGCCGCTGTCGGCGCCGCGCATTTCGAGGAATTTCTTCAGCCGCACTTCCGGGAATGCCGTGGTCATATGGTCCGACCAGTCGCGCATCGTCGGCAGCGCGCCGGGTAGCGCCGGCAGTTTGCCGGCCATGAAATCGCGGAAGCTCTGGCCGCTGGCGTCCACGTATTCGTGATCTCGATACGAGAAATACATCGGCACGTCGAGCAGGTAATCGACATAGCGCTCATAGCCGAAGCCGTCGTCGAATACGAAGTCGAGCATGCCGGTGCGGTCGCGGTCGGTGTCGGTCCAGATATGCGAACGGTACGAAAGATAACCGTTGGGCTTGCCTTCGGTGAACGGCGAATCGGCGAACAGCGCAGTAGCGATGGGTTGCAGCGCCAGCGAGACGCGGAATTTCTTCACCATGTCCGCTTCGCTGCTGTAATCCAGATTCACCTGCACCGTGCAGGTGCGGGCCATCATGTCCAAACCGAGGCTGCCGACCTTGGGCATGTAGTCGCGCATGATTTTATAGCGGCCCTTGGGCATCCACGGCATCTCGTCGCGACGCCATTTCGGCTGGAAGCCCATGCCGAGGAAGCCCAGGCCGAGTTCGTCTGCGACCGCCTTCACTTCCTTCAGATGGCTGCCCACCTCGGCGCAGGTCTGATGGATGTTCTCCAGCGGCGCGCCCGAGAGTTCGAGCTGGCCGGCGGGTTCCAGCGTGACCGAGGCGCTGTCCTTGAGCAGGGCGATGGTGCGGTCGTGCTCCTGCACCGGCTCCCAGCCGAAACGGGTGAGGCCGTTGAGCAGGGCCTCGATGCCGCGCTCGCCTTCAAACGTGGGAGCATGCAGATCGTCGAGACGGAAGCCGAACTTTTCGTGCTCGGTGCCGATGCGCCAGTCGGCTTCGGGTTTCTCGCCGGAGGCAAGCTCCGCCACCAGCTGGTCGCGATTGGTGAGGGGCGTGTCTGCGACATGGCTGGGGCTGGACATGGGGATTCCACAACGGGTGAGTTGGACGACAGGAGAGTGCAGAACGATGCGCGCCGGACAGGGAATCATCACAGTGAAACGTCGCGGCCCGGCGACGCAGGTAGGCGACATGGGGGCCATGCCCTAACATCGCAAGATCCGCACTATAGCCGCCGCCGATGACGCGTATTGTTGCCCTGCTGCTGTGTCTGTGTT
>JAYUIZ010000922.1:0-1011 GCA_043765595.1 Lysobacter sp.
CGCGAATTCCACGCCGAAACCATCCGCAAGCTGGATGCGCTTTACAACTACGACTGTCTGCGCGCAAACAAATCGATGATGGCCTGGGGCGTGGAAGCACGGGTGCCGTTTCTAGACACCGAATTCCTCGACGTGGCGATGCGGATGGATGCGGAGGCGAAGATGATCGACAAATCGTCTCCCACCCGGCGCATGGAAAAAGCGGTGCTGCGCGAAGCCTTCGAAGGCTATCTGCCCGACGAAATCCTGTGGCGGCAGAAGGAACAGTTCAGCGATGGCGTGGGTTACGGCTGGATCGATGGTCTGAAGGCGCACGCCGAGGCGCAGGTCAGCGACGCCGATTTCGCGCAGGCCAAACAGCGTTTCCTGATCAACACGCCGCAGACCAGGGAAGCATTCTTTTATCGGCGGATTTTCGACGAAGCGTTCCCGGGCGACGGCTGCGCGAACACCGTCCCCGGTGGAAAATCGATTGCGTGCTCGTCGCCGGCCGCGATCGCGTGGGACGCTTCATTCGCGAATGCCGCGGACCCGTCGGGTCGCGCGGTGGCGGGCGTGCATCAGGCCGCGCTGGAAAGCGCGTGACACGTTTCGTAGGAGGACCTTCAGGCCTGAGCTTTTCCGGGGTTTTCCGTCGATCATCGAGTAGAGCTCGGGCCTGAAGGCCCTCCTACGTACGATAAGGCCTCCTACGGGCGCTTGGATGCAGGCGCGAGCTTCAGGCTGTACGCCGTCTTGCCCGGCAGGAAAGGCGTCGGTCGGCCATGTACCCAGTCGTCGTGGCCAGCGCCCCAGAACGGCGACAGTGGGTGGCCGCTCTGGCCGCCGGGCATGTGGGTGATGCCCTCGGCCTCGCGGCCCGGCGACACCACCATGCGCTGGGATGCGCCGAAGTCTGGGCCGACCACGCGCGGCATGCCGCCGTCGCCGGACAGCTGATCCGGCGGCATGCACAGCAGGCGTTCGCCGATCAGCGGGATTGCTCGGGCCAGCGGGTGACAGATTGCCGCG
>JAYUIZ010000923.1:0-1003 GCA_043765595.1 Lysobacter sp.
TCCTTGGAAGCGGGGATCGCGCCATTGCCGGTGTTGGACGCAGTGGCGGTGGCGGCACCGCCGTCGACCCAGTAACCGCCGTCGTATTCGGTCTGGGTATTGCCTTCGTTGTCGGTGTAGGTGCGGACCACGAACTTGTCGACGTAGCGCACCCGGGTGCTCTGCACGTCGGTGTACTCATGGGTGAAGTAAGCGTTGCAATAAGACGGCATCTGGTTGCTGATTTCGTACTGACCGTCGATTCCGGTCCAGCGACGCAGGGTCTGATTGAGCGAGGCGGCGTCGCAGCGGCCGGCGCCGTTGCCGATGGCTTCGACCAGCGAACCCATCTGCGGGCTGTCGTTGGACGCCGGGCACATCTTCAGAAAGTTGATGCGCGCCTCAATGGTTTTCCACGGCTTGCTGAGATTGATGCTGAAGTACTTGCGCAGCGAGGCGGCGCATTCGCTGGGCGGACCGCCGGTGGACAGGCAGATGATGGCTTCGCAGGCAGAGCTCTCGTCGCCGCTGAGCATCTGGCCCTGCTGCTGCTGGGTGAGCTTGTCGACCATGCCCTGCATTTCGCCAGACAGCTCGACGGTGCTCTGCGGGTTGTAATCGGCCGGCTTCTGCGACGCGGCACCGTTGTCGTAGCGGGCGTCGGGGGCCGACGGATCGAAGCCTTCAGGCAGCTGGGAAGCGGCGTTGGGGTCGTACTGGCTAGTGTTGCCGGGGTCCTGCGCACTGGCCGTCGCGGCGCATGCCATCAGCATGGCCATCAGGGCAACCGATATCGCTGTCTTCTTCATGTGACTCCACTCCGGTCGTCATTTCGTATGGGGGAAGCGGCCCTTACGGCAGCTCCGAATCTTGTGTGGTTCTGGCCCGGCAATGCCGGACGTGTTCCCTACAGTGCCCCTGCTGGATCGACTGTGATCGACGCCCCGCAGCCCGGACCTCGCGGTCGGGTGTGCGGCAGGAGCTCCCGGTTCAGATTAACGGAGTCTTCTGGCTTTTTGCAAAA
>JAYUIZ010000924.1:0-1008 GCA_043765595.1 Lysobacter sp.
TGGCCTTTTGCGCCTGCGACAGCGGCAAGGCTGGCGCAGGCGCCGCAACATCCGCAGCTGATGCCGATGAGCCCCGCGGAAATGCACGAAAAGCCAGTACACAGGCATCGGACTACGGGACCAACAATGGCACGGTTTCCGGATACGGACGAGATGCTGCAACGCAGAATCGCGAGATGTTCCAGGCAGATGTGGAGGCGGCCGTCGCCGCAGCGGAAGCTGCCGCCGAAGCGGCAGATGCTGCAAGCTCTACCGAAGATCTCGATCCGGTCGAAGCCGCAAGGCAAGCGGAATGGGAGCGGCAACGCACAGCCCTGCAACTAACGGTGCTGGTGCTTGATCGCAGTAGTGGCAAACCGGTCGGCGGGATCGGTGTCGGCCGGGGCAAGACCGACGCGCAGGGGCGTTATGAAGCGCTGCGCGAGATGCCGCTTCCGAACGAAAAGATCATAGCGCACTGTCCGAGCCGGATGAATTTCGTCCGTGGCAAGCGGATCGGAGAAGCGCCCTTCGCCGTGCGCGACGGACGTGCCGATGCAGTCATCCAAGTCGATGCCACGCAATGCGTGGAACCACCGCTACGCAAGCAGCGCATGCGCCTTGCGGGCCTTTATACGTGGGGATTCGAGAGTTCCAGCTTCATACCCTGCACTGGCATGCCTCGCGAAGCGCAGTACTACGACCGGCCAGGCTTCTACTGGGTCGACATGCCGCCCGTCCTGCATCGCTCAGTCTCGCGAACGGCCGCCCCGGACGACAGCGGAATGGTCCGGATGGTGTACGTCGAATGGTTAACCACGACGACAGGCCCGGGCCAATATGGGCACATGGGTATGGCCCTGTATCAGATGGAGGTCGAAGCGATATACAAAGTGTCGTCAACAGCGCCCGCATCGTGCAGCCCGGAGGGCTTTGATCTGCTGATGCCGCCACCTCCAACACCGCCACAGCCACCGGAGCGCTGAACACTCACCTTGACGCTGGCGCTCCGGCAATCATGGATACAAC
>JAYUIZ010000925.1:0-1002 GCA_043765595.1 Lysobacter sp.
CGAAGCAGAACGCATCGAAGCAGAACGCATCGAAGCAGAACGTGCCGAAGCAGAACGTGCCGAAGCAGAACGCATCGAAGCCGAACGTGCCGAAGCCGAACGCGTCAAAGCCCAGCGTGGCCAAGCGGCGCTGCGCGAACAGGAAATGCGCGATTTCATCCGTATCGAGGAAGAGCGGCTCGCAGCTGTGCGTCTCGATTCGGAGCGTCGCGAAGCGGAATGGCTGGAAGCGGAGCGTCTGCTCGCCGAAAGCGTTGGCCCGCAGCTGAATGAGCCGGTAGTGGAAGCGATCGCAACGCCGCAGGCCGAGCTGTCTGTCGTTGCACGCTTGCTGGCCAATACGGCCGTCGTGGATCCGGATACCGATCTGGACATGACCGATCTCGACGACGAACTCATGGATATTTTTGTCGAGGAAGGTCGGGACCTGCTGGATCATTCCGACCAGTTGCTGGTGTCGTTGCGCGAAAACCCGGACGAGCGCGAGATCATCGGCGGTCTCCAGCGCGACCTGCACACGCTGAAGGGCGGCGCGCGCATGGCCGGTATCATGGCCATCGGCGAACTCGGCCACGCTATGGAGTCCCTGCTCGAAGCGGCGGCCGAACATCGCCTGCAGCTCGAGAGGCAGGATATTCCGCTGCTGGAAAGCGGTTTCGATCGTTTGCATACGATGGTCACTCGCGTCGGCGATCGCCGTGCGGTCATCATTCCGGAAGCGCTGGTAGCGGCGTTCGACGCCCGCGCCCTCATGCGCGCGTTCGAGCCCGCGCAGTGGACGCCGCCGGTGCAGGACTTGGCGCCTGTTATCGCTGTCGAGGATGTGCCCGAAACACCCGTATTTGAAGCTGTCGCTCCCGAAGAAGTCGTTCGCGAAGACGTCGTACTCGAACAGAGTGCGCTCGACGAAACGGTCATCGACCAGGCGGCGCTGGAGCAGGCCGCAGCCGAGCAGGCCGCTCTGGAACGACTCGCTCTGGAGCAGGCAGCTTTCGAGCGAGC